>NZ_JBSWXD010000002.1:0-136714 GCF_056160425.1 Micromonospora sp. ABR4_055 | reverse complement strand
AGCGATGAACTTCGAGGCTAGTCACCCGCAAGATCATCAGGAGTCGCGCTCGTCCCGCAACTCAGCCGACGTCCGATTTCCAACACGGACATAACGACTCAAGCCGGAACAACGCCGGGGCCGTGGAGATATTCCCACCTATTCGGCCTGGTAGGAACGCATGGTGAACACTCCGACCAGTAGAAGAATCTCCACCTTGAGGTACGTTGGCCGGGTGAAAGAACGCCGCACTGACCCGCGCATGCCGCCGCTGGTCAACATCGCCGGGGCGGCAGAAATCCTCGGGGTCGCGCCGCAGTACGTGCACCGGCTCGCCGAGGACGGGCGGCTGCCAGGGGCGAAGCACGACCATGCGTGGGTGTTCCGTCGGGTAGTGGTCGAACGGCTCCGCAAACAACGCCAAGGCGACCCCGGCCTTTGAGGCGTCCTTGGGGCAGGTGCTCGACTGTCACCCGCCCCAAAGACCCTGCCATGAGAGCTACCGGCCGAGGCCACGCCGGATCTCGGCCAGCCGGTCCACCAACGCGTTGACCGCCTCGTAGATCGCCTCCTCGGCCGGGCCGTGCGGGTTCAACCACGGTCGGCCGTCCAACTTCAACCACTCCAACGCCTCGTGGACGGCCTCGTTGATGGCGTAGTTAGCGAACCGGTCGATCCACTCGTCTTCGGTACGGTCCGGGAAGCCGCCGACGTCACGGGGGTCGTCCCAGTCGCCGAACGACCCGATCTCGTTGCCGTGGGCGCAGGGGATCGACGGTCCGGTCAACTCGCCCGGCAGGAACCGGCGCGGCTTGCTGGACTGGGCGTAGGTGAGTTGGAAGGCCATGCGGGCGGCGGCGGCCTGGGCCGCCGGCTCGATGTCGGCGTCAGCCACCGGTCACTCTCCACGCGATCGTTGCGGCGAGCGCCACCAGTTCGACCGCCACCGCGGCGACGATGCGCCGGTTGGTGGCGGTCAGCCAGTCCATGACCGCGACGAGCCAGGACAGCGGTGGTATCCGGTACGGCCACGACACCACCCGCAGGATCGTGAGGGTCCGCGAGTACGGCCGCTGACGGTCAGCCACGGCTGCCACCTACATCGGCGAGCAGCCTCTCCACGTCGGCGTACACCGGCACGAAGCTCCCGACAACAGTCGGGCCTGCCGTGAAGAAAAACGTCGAGTGCCCACAACCCCCGTGGAAGGTGCGAGGCACATCCACGGGCCGGAACCCGACCTGTTCGGGGACGATCACCTGCACCGCGTCCGCGCCGTACAGGGATGGCACATATGCGGGCCTGTCGGTGAGGACCACGAACCTGCGGGGCAGATTGTAGTCGTAGCGGTGGGTGGTGTGCCGACCGGAGTTGAGCCAGACAGCAAGCCAAGACGCGTAGTCGGCGGGGGTGGCGGGACGGGTGTAGGTAGAGACGAAGTGGTCGCGTTCAGCTTCCATCCGGTCCGACTCTGGCCTTCGTCTGCCGGGTTCGCCGTTCGCTGGAACGTAGGCGGAGGTGAGCGCCTGAGCTTCTTGCGGGGTGAGTACCCGGCCAGAAGGCAGGGTGACAGAACCAGCGAAGCTGGCGCCTGCGAGGATCTTCAACGCTGCGGTGTCGGCCGGGGTCAGCCGGTTCATGGGCTGGTCAGTAGTCATGCTCTGCCCCCGTAGTCGAACGCAACGGTGATCTCTTCGTAGGTGCCGAAGGAATTCCAGCGCTGGATGACCAGCTGGTCGTAGCGGGCTGGTCCCCGGTCGCCGTCCATGCCGCCCGTGATCCGCACTCGCGTCATGCTCCGTCGGCTGTTCTTGTTCCGGTAGTAGTCGTCCGTGACAGCCGCTTCGGTTCGGGGGGCTCCTGCGATGGTGCGCACCCCGAAGGTGTGAAGGCCGGGTTCGGGATTGAGACGGGCGACGATGCCTTTCTCGCCGTCCCTTTCCCACCGGTGGAATTCGCCCACAGTCAGTCCGGCGGTGACGTCGGCGGCTGCCTCGGGGTCGGCGAGGTATCGGCGGACGAGGGTGATGCGCCGGTTGTGGGCGAGTAGGTTCGCGATCCTGTCGCGGATGGCGTCGATGTTGTCGGCTGCGACCATAGCGGTGACGTCGCGTTGGGTGCGGATGCGGTGGGCGGCGTCGATGTCAGGCATTGGTGCTCCTCGTTTCGGTGGCGGGGGTGCAGTGTTCGGTGGCGGCCGAGCCGTAGATGATCGCGCCTTCGCGAACTACCGCCCGCCGGCATGCGGTGCAGGTCCGCCGGTCCCGGCGGACACCGTCAGACACGACGACGTGGCCCCGGTTCTCAGCCAGCCGGACGGGTAGGTCCGGCCAGGTCCGCTCACACAAGGCCAGGGCGGTCGCCTCGGACTGGGTGGCGTTGCGGCAGGCGGCGAGGTGCTGGGAGTAGTCCACGGTCAGCTCTCGTCGTCGAACGTCGGCGGCTCGCCGTCGCGGACGTACCGCCACCCCTCAACGACCTGGGTGCCGTCAGGGAGGGTGAATACGTCCCGGCAGACCAACGACACCTTGGTCGCGTCTGGCGGGGGACGGTCGCTGGCGAGGTACGCGGCGATGCTGTCAGCGCTCAGGGCGGCGCGCTTCTCGTCGGTGGGGTCGCCGTGTTTGACGTCGCCGTTGGTGTAGTGCAGTTCGGACGTCCACTCGGTTCGGGTGGCGACTGCGACGGCGCGTAGCGCGGCAAGGTGCTCGTTGATGCTTGTCATGGTCAACCCTTGGAGGATCAGTTGGTCGAGGGTGCTGCTCATCGCGTGGATGCTCCTTCCTGGCGGTTGAGGTAGTCGGCGAGTGCGGCACACCCAGAGTCGGTGAGCACCCAACACCGGGCGCTGGGAGCGGTGACACGCAGACGGATGTGTCCGTCAGCGGCTGCTGAGTTCGCGTCTGCGGTGACGTCGCAGACCGGGTCAGAGAAGCCGAAGCCCTCGTTGTCGTACATGTTTGTGGTGACGCCGTCGGATTCTTGCCACAGGTCTATGTCGGCGGCGGCCAGGAGGATGCGGGCGCGTTCCGGGTCAATCACCGTCAATCTCCTTCCGCAGGGCGCGGGCCTGCTCGTGGCGCCGATCAGCCCTGCGGTACCGGCGCCGGTAGCGGATCGTCCGGACCAGCTCCCAGGAGAACCCGACAACGGCGAGACCAGCCGCGACAGCGGCCATCTGGTCGTGGACGGGATGCCCGGCCAGTCCGGCTCCGAGGCTGGTCGCCCCGGCGGTGGCCGCCAGCGACACGACCAGGATCGGGGTGTCGGGGTGGTTGAGGAAACGTCGTGCGGCGTTCACGTCAGTCCTCGTCGTCGAACGGCACATCGGACCGGAAGACGAAGCGGTCCTCGCGGACGAGGCGGCCGATCACTTCCGGAACGCCGTCGGGCAGGATGGCAACGACTCGGCTGCCGTCGCTGTAGATGTTGCTGGTTGCGAACACTGCCGGCGTGCGAAGCAGGTCCGCGTCGCGGAGGGCGTCTACGAACGATCCGGCTACCTGCCGGAAGTCGGGGTCGCTGGCTGAGATTCGTATGCGGAGCAGGCCTGCGAGCATCCGGTGGGCTTCGGCCTTGGATGGGGCGGCTACGACGATGTCTGCTTGGGTGATGTGGCGGGGGAGTTCGAGTGCGTCGCGTATGGCTGGGTTGATGAAGCCGTTGTTGCCGACACCGAACGTTTTGATCTTCGGCATGGTCAGTACTCCCTGTGGTGGGGGTCGTCGTTGTCGAGTTGGCGGGGGCCGGTCTTGGTACGAAGCTCCCACCACAGGTCGTCGCCGCTGGTCGTGGTGGGCAGACCGATCAGGTCGTCCGAGTAGCAGTGACATTCGACGCCTGCGCGTCGGCAGTCGCACGCCACCGGTAGGCCCTTGTGGTTGTCGTGCCGGCGTCGGGCGTCTGCGGCCTTCGCAGCACGAGTGTCGGCCCGGTCGGCGGCCTGCTGCATCGCGGCGACGTGCGCGACAGCGGCTGCGACCGCGTCCGTTTCCCGGATCGCGGCGCCGCCGGGGTGCCACGAGTCGCAGGCGTGACGCCACAGGCGTCCGCTGTGCTTCTCCCGCCAAATCTTGGGCGTGCACGGCAGGTCGGGGTTTTGCATCAGGGCGACGCTGCGGGTCGTGGACTTCCAGACACGCCGGCCACCGCCCGGACCGGAAGCGAGCCGGACCAGGCCGCGGTCTGCCCAGTCTTCCATCAGGTCGGTGACGTCGTGCACGAGGATGTTCGGCTGCCAGCGGTTGACCTGGTACGACTTGCGGTCGTAGTCGACCCAGAACACCAAGCCGTCGTGGACCGCCCACAACAGGTCGGACACGGTCCGGTGGGTGAGCGGCGGCAGCGGGGTCAGGGATCCGCCGTCCAGGCCGCCGTCGAGGATCAGCATCAGTCAGCCTCCTTCTTCTGCCGGCCGTACACCGCCACGACGGCTTCGGCTGCTGCGGCGATCGCGGCCCGAACCGGCCAGTCCATGCCGCTGCGGTTGGCCCACACATACAGGTCTTCGCTGCCGCCGATGAGCCCTACCTGGTGGAAGGACGCCTGGGGTCCGGTTAGTCGTCGGACGCGGGCAAGACCGCCGTCTACCCGGGCCTGCAGAACAGCGTTGACAACCTTGTCCGCGATCTCGCCGACGTCGGGTTGCCAGTCAGTAGGCAACTGGTTCTGCGGATTGGTCAGGGCGGCGCGGGCAGCGCTGAACCCGGCCGAAACTGCGGTCAGGTCTCGGGTGGACATCACCAGGCTCCGATCGGGGTGCGTCGCCACGCGTCGGCGGCGAAGGTTTCCAGGGCGGTCATGATGAGGCGGGCATGCTGGCCGCCGACCATGTAGTACTCGAACATCCGCGTGAACTCGGTGACCGCCTGGTCGCGGTCCCAGCGGGCCGGTGTCCGCCGGTACGGCACGTACGGGTCCTCATCCCTGTCGGCGAGGACTTCTTCGACGAGCGGCTTCTCGTCGAGGAACTGCGCACGGGTCGGATCCATACGCAGCCACGGCCAACTGGTTTCCAGCCACCAGTGGGCGTGTTCGTCGTAGTGGCCGTTGACGGCGGTGGTGCGGATGCCATGGGTGCCGAGTACGTAGGCGAGGATGGCGGAGGAGCCCATGCATGCGCCTTCGCCTGACGGGATGACGTCGTCGACCAGTTCGGCGAGTTTGCCGGTGACGGCGGTGACGAACTGGTGGGTGTCGGCGAGCGCCTGCCGGCTGCGGTCGGTGAGCCGCAGCGTCTGGTCGAGCATGCGGTGTCGGGTGAGGGCGTCGGCGGCCTTCCTGTCAGGCGGTGTCAGGTCGTCTGGGTAGATGTGGTCGTTGTTGCTGGCGGCGTGGGTGAGCAGCATCAGGTGGGTGCTGGTCAGCTTCACTGGACTGCCTTCGGGTCGGGGTTGTCGACCGCCCAGTTGATGGCGGCCAGGATGTCGGCGAGGGTCGCCCAGCCGCAGCCGGGCGCGTTACGGAGAGTCCGTGCGGCGGCGGGCTTCCAGCCGGGTCCGGTCTGGTCTGCGACGGTGAGGACGGCGAGCGCCCTCTGGCGGAGCAGGTCGGTGCGGGCCTCGTCGGTGGCGGGGTCGGGCAGCACGTCGGCGGCGGTCAGCGGGTTCACCGCTGAGCCTCGATCGCACGACGGGTGTTGGCCACGACCTGCTCAACGGCAGACAGCGTCTCCAACACCTTGCCGGTGCTGTCCTGGAAGCCCGTCTTCCTGCGTACCTCGTCGATGCTGCTGAACATGCGGTCCAGCCGTACCCGGATCAGCACGTTACGGACGGACGGGTCGTCGGCTGGCTTCAGTTCGGTCCCACCGGACCAGGCGTCTCGCTTCTCACCGACCGGGGTGAGCCGGTCGCGGCGGTACTTGTTGCCGTTGGCGAGGACGATCTGGGTGGTGGTGAGGCGTTCGATGGTGGTCAGTGTGACGCTGTCGTTCGTGCTGTAGTTGCGCTTGTACTCGGCGACGCGGGCACCTTCGACGATCCACTGGTGGTCGCTCATCTGGGGTTCCTCCTCGTGCGGGTTGGGGTTGGCGGTGGGTTGTGGTGCTTCCGGCCGAATTCGATCCGGCACCCTCACGGCAGACTCGGAAGCAGTAGAAGGGGTCAGAAGAAGTCGACGGTCAGCCAGCGGCGGCCCTCCATGTCGTAGAAGCCGCCTTCGAACGAGGTGCCGCAGCGAACCCACGGTGCCCGGCGGGCCTGCTCGCGCGCGGTGTCGACCATCTCAATGACGGTCACGGGGCGGCCGTACTCGGTGTAGACGACACCGGCGGCCATCTGCGCCCGCCACGAGTCGTAGTCGACGACGCCCCTGTCGGGGTGGGCGCGGAACGTGAAGGTTCCGGCCGCGTACTGGCCGAGGTGGATGCCTTCGTCGCCGTCGGGCGTGTCCGGGGTGCGCAGGTAGTAGTTGGTCGACATGATCAGCTCTCCTCAGTCGCAGATCGGGCAGGAATCGAGCGGACCGTAACCGCAGGGGCAGGTGGTACCCCGACCACCTGTTGCGGCGATGCAGGCAATCAGGTCGGCTTCCCGCTGGGCGTCAACCCGGTCGCGGTAGGCGTAGTAGGCGTCCCAGAAGGCGGAGCGGTCTTCGCCGGGGTAGTCGGCGGGGCTCGGTGGGGTCAGCATCACGTTTCCTCGGGCTGTTCGATGACTTGGGCGCCCCAGCCGATCAGCTGGCCGATCCGTTCGTCGCTGGCTTCGGCGCCGTCGCTGCTGGTCCAGGGCCATGGGTTGTGGGCGGATGGCAGGGTTTTCTGCCAGCGGCTGCCGTCGGCTTCCTCGACGACGGTCCCGACGGGCATCAGCGCGGTCCGGTGGGGGCGCACGGTCACACCTCCGCCGGGTCGGGCATTCCGTCCGACGTCTCCCACTGGCGGTTATCCACCGCGCTCTGCACGTCGTGCATGGCCTCGTCGATGCTGCCCCAGCCGCCGGACGAGCCGAACCCGACCTCGGTGAAGTCCTCGTCACCGGACTGGCGGCGGAGGATGGTGTAGTCGATGCGGTACTCGGTCATCGGTCAGGCTCCTTGAGTTTGGGCGCGGGTGACGATCTCGGCGGCGATGGACCCGAAGTCCCGGTTGCAGCCGAACACAGGCGTGCCGCCCTTCAACCTGGAGCCGAGGTATCCGTCCCAGTCGCCGTTACGGATCGGCTCAATACGGCCGAGCACCACACCGTCGTTGCTGCGGACGATGTACGTGGTGACCAGCCCGACCACGTGGGCGGAGACCAGGTAGCAGCTGCCGGGGGTGGTGGAGTCGACGCCGGCCCAGAGGATGGGTTCGCTGCGAAGGATCTCGGGGATCGGGTACTCGGACACGATCACTCCTCGTTCGCTTCGGCGGGCGGTAGGTCGCGGATGGCGGTCAGCTTCTTCTCGACCTGCTCGGTGCTCAGACCCCGCAGGGTGCGGGCCGGTAGGTCGGCAGGGTCAGACGACTCGATCTCGAATCGGAACGTGTGAGATCGGTCGGGGATAACAGACGCGGTGTGTCCGTTGGGGAACTTGTACAGCCACCAAGGGCTGCCGATGGTCTGCGAGTCGGTCAGGTACTGGTCGAGGTTCACGGGTCAGTCCTCCAGCGGGATGGTGACGTTGCGGGCGCGGGCGGTCTGAACGAGAGTGGCGAGAAGGGCTTCGACGTTGCCGCGCGACTTGGCCCGGATCGTGTGGATGTCGTCGTCGTCTCCCGGGCGGTGCCCGTAGTGGGTGTCGTCGCAGTGGTGCTCGCAGATGAGCCGTCGGATCGAGTCCTCGTGCTGGCGGGAGACCCGGTGTGCGAGGTAGCGGAGTTCGGCGGCCACTAGGCGGATAGCGGTTTCGGTCAGCTGCTGGTCGTGCAACACGGGGCTCCCTACGGTTCGATGTTGTTCTCGTGGCAGAACTTGGCGGCCAACGCCAGGGTGAGGGTGAGATGGCTGGGGATCGTCTCGTCGTCCAGTAGCCGGCGGCGGCAGGCGAGCGCGGCTTGGTGTACGTCACGGCACCGGTCCAGTGCCATCAGGAAGTGCAGGTAGGCGGTGGCGAGCTGGTCGCGGTTGAGCCGCCAGATGCCGCCGGGCCAGGGGATGTCGATCGTGGCGTTCACTAGACGGCCCCGCAGGTGCACGCCACCGGGGCGGCAGGGCGGACCGTGGTGCTGTAGTCGCGGAGCACTCGGTTGTAGGCGACGACGTACAGGGTGTCGCCCCGGCAGTCCTTGTCGTGCCCTGCCGCCTGGTACCGACGACCGGCCAGGTGGTATGCGATGGACGCCTTGCAAGCTTCTTCGTAGTAGCCGGGGAACCGGTTGGTCTGCACCGCGTCCCAGATTGCGGCGGCGGCCTGGGTGACGAACTCGGCATCCGGCATGGTCTGCAGGTTCTGCGCGTACTCGACCAGTCGGGGCTTGGCGTCGTCGGCGACGCGCTCGTACTCGTAGAGAGCGACAGGGCCGAGCAGGTCGGCTAGGTCGGTCGTGTTCATGCTTGGCTCCTTACGGCTGGTCGCCGGTGATGCCGAGGACGCGGCCGGCGGCGATGACGAACCCGTACGTGTGGTGCGCCTTGGTGCCGTTGCGGCGGGCGATCAGATCAAGCAGTGCGCCCGCCTGGGTGTGGTAGTACTGCTGGCCGGCGTGGTTGTCGACGACCGCAGTCCAGGTGCCGTCGACCTCTACGAGGTAGTCGCCGTCGGCGAGGCGGATGATGTCGCCGACGCGGCGGCGCCGGTTGCCGCCGGTGACGAGTTCGGCGACCCGCTGGTGGTCGGCGTTTTCGATGAGGTAGCGGTCCAGGGCGGCTTTCTGCTGGATGTCGTTCCAGTCGAGGCTCACGGGTTTGGGGCCTTTCGGGTGGTGGGGTGGTTGGGGCTGGGTGGCTGCCGCTCGTCCCGGGCGTGCTGGTTCCGGGGCGGCGGTACGCCCACCAGAGTTGAGGGGACGCGGGGCCGGTCAGTCGATGCTGATGTCCTTCAGGTCTCGCCACGGGACGGTGCGGGACCGTCCTCCCGCCCACACGGTGACGGTGTGGTTGTCGGTGTCGACGGCGGTGATGTACCAGCCGCCGACGCGTTCGATGCTGGCGGTGACGACCTGCCTGCGGGAGATGGCGTCGGCGACGTCGAGGATTCTGGGTCGGGTAGCGAGCATCGGCATTCTGGGCTCCTTCGGGGGTTGGGGGTCGATCGGGTCGGAATCAGGGGATCCGCTGCAGGGCCGACCAGACGGCGACGTCGATACGGCCGTTGGCGTCCCACGCCCTCCGTACCTCGGCGCCCAACACGGGGTCCGAGACGCAGCGGTGGCCGCAGTCGTGGCCGTCGCAGCCGCGCTCGTGGAGGACGACGACCGGCCGGAGGGTGGTGCCGCCCTGCCGGTACTCGACCAGCCGGGTGTGGTGGGGCTGCAGCCAGCTGGTGCCAGCCGGCGAGTCAGTCTTCCGCTGCCGGCGGGCCTGCCAGTTGTCGTGGTCGACGCGCAACCGCTGGGCGATGCGCAGCGCCTCGCCGCAGCCGACCTGAGGCTTGACGGCCTTCACAGCGGCCCAAGTGGCGGCGGACAGGGCGCCGCCGGTGTCGAGGGCCAGGATGAACGCTTCCTCGGCGACGGCGGTCACCTGGTCGGCAGCCGTCTGCTGCTCGGCGGCGAGGACACGGTCAACGGCGTGGCGGGCGCGGCGCAGGTCGATGTGGAGCTCCTGGTGGAGGAGCCGCATGGCGGTCGCCGCCACCCCGGCGTCGCTGACGGTGGTGCGGGCCTGGGTGATGGCGTCGGCGGCGAGGGCGGCCAGGTCCATGGTGGTGGTCATCCGGGGTGGCTCCGTTCGAATGGGCTGATCGGGGAGTGGGTCAGACGTTGATGCGGCGCAGGGCGGACCAGATCGCGGCGTCGTTGTGGTCGGCGAGCGCCCAGCAGAACCGGACCTGCTCGCCAGCGTCGCCCTCGGCGTCGCAGTCACTGCCGCAGCCGGTTCCGGTGCAGCCGTCAACGTGCAGGACAACGAACGGCGTGACGCCCGTCTTGGTGGCGACGATCCGGAACTCGACCAGGCGGTTGTTTTGGGTCTGCAGCCAGCGCATGCCGTCTTCGACGTGGCGGATCTCCTGCTGCATGACTGCCCCCCGTTAATCGTTGTCGTCTGTGTCTACCAATTTACGGCACGCATCCAGCGCCCGCAACAACTTCAACCAAGTTTCTAGCCGCTACCCGGCAGGACGAGCCTTACGAGGACGACCACCGATCCCGTCACCCTTCGACCTACGAGGATGCCGCCCAAACCACGCCCGAATCTCCGGCTCCCGCGACCGGTCCCACCACGGAGCCTTCCCCAAATAGCCGTCCGGAGCCGGAAACGGATCATCGGCGAACTTCCCCCGACGCCGGTTCACACCCCGACCCACCTCGGCCCGCGACTCGTACAGATGCTGGCTGATGGTGCGGGACTGCACCTGGGCACCCTGAACGTCGGCACCGAGGGCGGCCACGTCGTCGCGGGTGAAGAAGGGTCTGTCCGGCACGCCGTCTCCCGAAAGTCGGTAGAAGTTACGGCCACGACGATAACCCAGCCGAACCGAGACAACCCGCCGCACAGCACTCACACCCGCCCGGCAGCCCGGTCGGCGATCACCGCACGGTATCCGTCGAAATCGACCCGTGTCGGCAGCAGCCGCTCGGTCTGCAGATCCGGCGACGCCAACTCGGCCCGATCCACCAGATCGGCGGCCTCCGCAAGTCGGCCGGCGGCGAACTCCTTCCCCGCCTCGTCCAGCAGGGAGCGCGCCTCACGGTCACGGGCAGACTGCCGTTCGGTCCGCTTCACGTCGGTGAGTCGTCCGGCTTCCAGGATCTCCGGGTGCGCGTTCAGGTAGGCGTCGACCGCCGCGAAGACCTGATCGAACGTGTACCGGCCGCGACGGTGCGGGTTGTGTAGACCGCCAAGCTGTCCTTCAGTCAGGTAGCGGGCACAGTCGAACCGGCTAAACCTCAGCCCGGACGGCTGCGGCCCGTACCAGTCACAGGCGTAGTCCTCGACTGCGTGCGCAACTCGGACCTGGTCGACAGGCGACAGCGGCTCGGTCATCGGCGTTCCTTCCTGAAATCGGCCGTCCACAGACTGCGCGCCTCGGCCGGATCGACCGTGTACGGCAAGGTCAGCAGCGGCACCTGGTATCCGGCGATCTGCGCGACGACGTCTTCGATGCGGTCCATGTCCGCCTTCGACATGGCGGCGAGTTGTCGTTTCCAATGCAGGAACGGCATGGTCGCGATCGTGACGGCCAGCGGCACGTATTCGTCTGGGGTCCTGCCGCCCGGCTGGGAGCCGGCGACGACACTCGGGGTGTCGGAGGTGGGGTCGGCGATCGACAGGCCCCCGTCGGATGGCCGCTGGAACGCGGCGGCGAGGGCTGCGAGCCGGTGTGCGCCGTCGACAACGACATTGCAGTAGGGGTCGACGACGACGGCGCCGATCGGGGCACCGGTGAGCATTGCTTCGACCAGCCCGGTGGAGGCGGTGACACGGCAGGTTTCGCCGGGAAGCCGAAGGTCCCCGGATGCGATCCGGTCGAGGAGGACCACCACGCGTTCTTCGTGGAAGTGGTATCCGGCGTTGCGCAAGTTCGGTCCTTTCAGGCGGACCCGCGTGAGGCGGTGGCGGTCAACTCCAGACGATGGAGGCGTGCCGCTGATGTGCCCAGGTGGCGAGCTCGTGGAGTTCGGCCAGCTTTTCGGCGAGGTAGCCGGGGCGGCGCTGCCAGTGGATGAGGTTCCGCTGGACGTATTCGGGCCGTCCGGTGTCGTCGTCGGTGGCGACGTCGAGCAGCGCTTGGGCGATGAGGATGCGGCCGAGCATGTCGGCTGCGGTGGTTTCGCCTCCGTTGCCGTCGAAGGTGAGCCCAAGCAGGTTGAGCAGTTCGGCGGCGTTGCCGTTGGCCAGGTTGAGCTGGTGGCTTCCGGTGGTGGGGCGGATGGTGATGGACATGGGACCTCCCTGGGTTGGTGGTGCTGGGTGTCTGTCCCTTCGCGCCCGCTGGCGTTGGGGAGGTCCCTGTCCCGCCTCGCGCGGGTCCGCTGTTTAGTTGTTGTTGGTTGCGTCTACCAATTTACGGCACCCCAAGAGCGGAAGCAACAACTTCAACCAAGTTTCCTCAGTTTCGGCCCGCCCGCCCGCCGACCTCCCGGCCAACATGCTGCGCCAGCCGGTCCTTCGCCTCCTGCGACGCGTACGGGTCCCTCGCCGCCTTCTCGACAAGCCGCCGCAACTCGGCGTCCGGCATGCCAGCCAACTGCTGCGGCACACTCAACGCCGCTGCTCCTGGTCGACAGGTGCTGGTGGTCTAGTCCTGGCCTCACCGATCCAGCCGCGCTGAGCCGGCGGACGGCCCTCTGCCCGCACTACCGCCGCAATCTCACGCGCGCAGTACGAGCACTCGGCGGTGTTCCCGCACGTGCACTGGATACGATCAAACACGCCGAACCTCCTTCGGGGTTTGGTGACCCGCCGGGTGGCCGCACTCCGGCAGGGTCGTCTTCTCTTGGGTTGGGGAGACAACCGGGGCGCGACCCGCGCATGGGTCGCGCCCCGACTCCGTTCACCTGGCAGCCGTGACTGCGGTTACTGGCCGGACCTCAGCCGTCGGAACACCCTCGTGACGGGCATCGTCGTGCTGCCCGGCGCCCTGAACGGCGTCGTCCTCCGACTCGGCCGGCACCGGCTCACACCCGCACACCGGGCACGCGGTCACCCAGATCACGGCTGGCCCGGCTCGGCATCGGCGGCGGGCATCGAGTACGTCCACGTGCCGGCTACCTCAGCACCGAGGTGGTCGACCTGGTTGTGCTGCCGGGCTTTCGTCCACGCGTTGCGCGGGCTCACCGTCTCGACCGGCCCGATCTTGCATGGGTCACAGGCCCACCCGTAGTGCACGGTGTGCCCTTCCGGGATCCCGACCGTGCCGCCGGCCCCGAAGTGGGCCTTCAACGCCTCGACAGCAACGCCGAGATCGTCCAGCGACGCCGTCATTCGGCGTCCTCGAACCGACGCCAGTTCAGGACCACGACCCCTGACAGACCGCGGTCACGTTCGATCGCGTCGCTGACGGTGAAGACGTCGGACATGTCCCGGATCGGCCGGGTCAGCGGGACCTCGGCAGACCCGAACCCGGTTTGGTGTGTGTAGCTGACGAAGTACCTGATGAAGTTGCTTCCCATGGGTTCTCCTCGGGTTAGTGCTGGTCAGTTGTTCTTCCAGCGGGATACGTGTTCGTCGTCTTGGCTGCGGTCGACGAGCGCCCGCTGCTGGGCCTTGGTCAACGGCGGTAGCCGTGCGTCTCGCAGGAGCCGTTCGGTGTGGTCGTGGGCGGTGTCGCCGAGCGTGTGTGGGTCGCGGCTGAACTCAGCCACCGGCGTTGACCGGCTGCCACGGCTCGTCCGCAACCAACTCCGGTGCCGGGTTGTCGTGTCCGTCCGGGTCGATGGCGTTGGCGAGGCAGTGGTCGCACCACGGGCTGCCTGGCACCGCGTCCAACACGCGGCAGCAGGTGCAGGAGCCGTTCACCGGCTGGTCCTGTCGTTGCCGGTGCGGGAGGTGGTGCGGGGTGCGTCTCGGTGCGCGGGTGGGGTGCCGGTGGCGGTGTAGATGATCACGTTGTCTCCGGCTGTGGGGGTGGTCGGCTTGTCGGGCATGGGGTCTCCTCGGGGGTTGGCCGGTTCCTGCCGGTCCGCTTGGCGGCCAGACTTGATGGCTGGCCGCCGCGCGCAGGTCAGGACGTCACGACCCAGTCCCCGCCAGCTTCCCGACGGATCAGATGGGCTGCGGTCCACGGCGACCGGTCGCCCCGGTTGTCGATCTCACGGCGGGTGTCCGCGACCAGTTGGCGGGCTCCACGCTCACCACGGTCGCCATGGCCCCAACTGGAGTCGGTGACGTTTCCGACGGTGCACTCCCACCGGTGCCAGTCGGCGTGAATGAACCGGCAGCCCCACTCAACGGAAGACGGGAGTCCCAGCCATACCGGCTGCGGGCTGGTCAACGCCAGCCGCCGGACTGGGCGATCGCAGCCCGGCGGGCAGTGCCACGAGCCGCACGGAACTCGAACCGGCGCTCCCCGACACGGGTCCACCGAGGCCGGGCCTCACCGTAAGCGTGGGTGATCGTCCGCGAGTACTGCATGGGTCTCTCCGTTCAGGTCAGTTTGGGTTGGACAGATACGCGGCCAGCTGGGCGAACCGCTCGGCGTCGCTGCCGACCAGCCGCAGCAGCGGGTTCCCGCCGCCGTCCACGACCCGGCACACGGTGCCGCCAGTCGCGTTGGTGAGCACGGTGATCGACAGTTGGCGGCCGTCGGCGTCGCCGATGCTCGTGCTGCTGCGGCACACGCCGTCGCAGCTGTTCGGGTCGCACCAGAGGGCGTGGCCGTTGTCTCCGGTGGCGCGGAGCCGGCGGAGGAAGTCGTCGCCGTCGGCGGCGGCGACCGCAGTGACGGTCATCGGGCACCGCCGGGCAGGGTCTGCGGGTCGGTAGTCGTGGCGAAGAACCGCATGGCCGCTACGGCGTCGGCGTGCGGCAGAGGGATCTGGTTGCCGTCGTCGGCGGTCAACGTCACGGTCAGCCCGTCGGAGCCGAGTACGGCGACGAACTTCACCGGGCCGATCTTGATGGTGGCCCGGCAGTAGCCGTCGCACGTTGACGCCTGGCACCAGGAGGTGTGGACGGTGCCGATCTCGGCCAGCATCACGGCGGTCACCGGATGTTCCGGTTGATGTCGTCGGCCAGGGCCTGCGCTTGGGCGAGAGCCGCGATCAGCGGAGCCGTTGAGGTGAAGCCGCCGTCGACACCGAACGCGTCAACGAACGCCTCAGATGGGGTGCTGTCGGTGACGCGCTGGGATACGGTCACGGTCCAGCCGGCGGTCGGGTCGGCCCACTGGCGGCTCCAGTGGACGACGACACCGGGGTCGGGGGTGTCGCAGCCGACACACCAGGGCGGGCAGGTGGCGGTACGGGGCAGGGCTGCCGTGCTCACCGGACGGCCTCCGCATCGGCGGGGCGCGGCTTGGCGTGGTGGCCTGCCGGGCTCAGGTGCCGCCAGAACGGCGGGAACCACGCCGGGTCCGCCCCTTCGGGGGTGGGCACGTACTCGATGTCGGTGCCGCACATCTCGCAAAGGCCGAGAACGATGTCGCAGGTGTCGGACATGGGTCAGGCTCCGATCTTCGGAAGGATCTGGGTGTCGATCAGCGGGTCGAAAGCCTCGGCTTCAGCCCACGGATCCACCGCAGGGAGTAAGGCAGGAAGGGCGCGGTTGGCACGCCGACGCGGGCGGGCCGGCAGCAGCCGGGCGAACAGGCGGGTCACCGGTCCGGCTCGATCCGCTGGTAGAACCACCGGCCGCCGCAGCCGTCCGGGGCGTACACGAGTGCGTGTTCGCCGACGTCGACCAGCCGGCGGGCCGTCGCACACGCCTCGACACCGGTGTCTGCGTTGACGCAGGCGACGTCACAGACGTGCCCGTCGGCGTTGTCTCGGATCTCCACCGTGTACACGAGGACGGTCACGGCTGTTCCTGGGTGTACGGAATGCGGCGGGTGTACCAGAACGGGTGGGAACTGGTCCCCGCGTTCATGCCGATGAGCACCCCAGGGGGCGACGGCTGAGGAGTCGCCGGGAACACTTCTCCTGCCCCGCAGTTCAGGTACGTGTATGGGGCAGGTTCGTCGGCGAATCCCATCGCTCTGGCGGCGTTGATCGCGTCGTCGCTGTGGTCTCCGCAGGCGGCGTACCCGGCGATGAGGATCGAGGACGGTGCGTTGCAGGCGCTCACAGGGTCACCTGCCGGATAACGAGGAGCCTGCCGGTAGCCAAGCTGACCGGCCGGGCTTTGAACGCGGTCCATGGGGTGCCGTCTGGGTGCCACGAAACCGGCAGCCAGGTCCGATACTGGGCTCGGGCTTTGACCGTGGCGAGCGTGGACGGCAGGCCGGTGACTCGGGCGCCGGTGACGTCGGTGTAGGCGGCCACTTGCAGCAGATGGCCACGCATGCCGGACAACTCGGTGAGGGTCGCGGTGAACGGCTCGGCTGTGGTGACGGTGGGGGAGGCCATCAGTGCACCTCCACGTCGCCGTAGGGCAGCCGCTGGGTGGATACCTGCTGTCCTTGGCAGCAGTCGTTCCAGCAGCGGAACAGCCCGGTTGCGCCGGTGCCGTCCGGGTTGTGCTGGATGGTCTCGAACACTCCGGTGTGGCCGCTGCTGGTGGCGGTCTGGTGCTCGGTGAGGATGGTCAGGTCGGTGGTTGCGTCAATGCGCATGGGCTTCTCCCGTCGCTACGGGGTGCAGAGTTTGGTGGGGTCGGGCCGGTGTACGCCCTCCTTGGCAGCACACCGGCCCGACCCAGTTCAGGAGCCGACAGCCGGGTGGTTCGGGACGACGCCGAGCTTGCGGCGACGACGGCGCGGCGTGACGGCCGGCGGGGGAGTGTTGGTGGTCTGCCTGCGGGCGGCCACCCGGCGGGCGACAGTCAGCGGGCTCATCTCAGGCACCCGCCTTCCGCTGCTCGGCGGCGCGGCGCTTCCCGGCCGGGGTGGCGATCGCCCCGATGACGACGTTGTGCCAGCGGTTGCCGCGCTTCACCCGGTCGGTGACGGTGGTCAGCCAGCCGCGTTCCGGGCGGGCACCGGCCTGCAGCACGGTGACCGGAGCTTTGCCCTTGCCTCTGCCGCGCAGGACCATGCCGTGCTCGGCCGCGTAGGCGATGGCGTCGTCGAGGGCGGTGGAGGGCTGCTTCGGGATCCGGTTGAGCGGTGGCATGGTCGCCTGGACGTGGCCGGGGCCGCGCAGCTTGTTGAAGTGGTCCTGGAGCTCGGCCTTCCGTGCCTTGTCGTCCGGGGTCTCCGCCCGTTCGAGCACGCGGTTGATTTCCTCGACCCGCTTGCCGGCGGTCGGACGGCGGTCGTTGTACGCGTCGCGGAGGGCGAAGGTCAGCTCCAGGCGGACGGCTTCGGCGATGTCCTCGTACCGCTGGCCGTTCAGCGCCCCGTTCTTGATGGTGGTGTGGATCAGGTCGGCGATGTGCCGGTCAATCGTGGTGTAGCAGAGTTCGTGGATGGGGGTAGGTCCCTGCATGACAGCGATGGCGAACCCGCCGTCGACGGTGACCTGGGCGGTCACGTCGTAGTTGCCGAAGGTGTTGCGGACCTGGGTGATGTGGTGGGCGGTACCCTGCACGGCAGGGACTCCTTCCGTTGGAGTGCCGTGGCCCCTGCACCGGTTGGTCTTGGCGGATGAGCCGGTGCGGGGGTTCTTTACTGTCTTGCTGTGCCTACTACGGTAGGCATCACCTCCCGCGATGTCAACTACAGTTGGCCTGGCATGTTCGGCATACTTGCTTAGGCCAACCACACAAGACACCATGTATGGATGACAACCCTCGAAGACGTCGTCAACGCCTGGAACGGCATTGAACGCGCCCGCCTGGCCGCCGTCGAGCACTACCGAGCCGTCCTCCGCCAAGCCATCGCCAGCGGCGTCCGGCAAACCGAGATCAGCAAGAAGCTCGACCGCAGCCGCGAGATGCTGCGCCGCGACGCCATGCCCGAAGACCAGCGTCGCGCCGTCCGCGAAGCCGCAACCGACCGCGCCCGCCGGCAGCGGGCCGCGATGCGCACCACCCGTAAGCGAAGCAAGACCAACCATGACGGCGTCCCTCGGGTCGACTGACTGTCGTACATCAATCCCACCAAGACGGCGTACGCGAAAGAACAGCACCGGCTAGCCGACAACCCGCCACCTTGTAGGCGTCCACTAGGCGTTTACTAGGCTTTCCCGAAAGAAGGTCACCACGAATGGCGCGGCGCAGCACACCACCAGCAGCCAACATCACCCTGCACAACCTGCGAGAATCCCGCGCCGAATCCCAAGAAGACGTCGCCACCGCGATAACCAGCCTCGCCCGGCGCATAGGCAAGAATGTGGAGGTATCCGCAAACCAAGTCAGCAGATGGGAACGTGGTGTCAAACCTTCACCGCTCTACCGGCGACTGCTCGCCCAACACTACGGCGTCGGCGTCGACCAGCTTGGTCTCGTCGACCTACGGCCGGAACCGGCCCGCATGACCGCCGCCGCAGCAGCCTTCGACCAGGTCACCGCCGTGGACACAGCACAAGACCCCGACGTGGCCGCCAACCAAACCCAGTGGCGGACCGTCCGCACCCTCCTCAACGCCCGACGGGTGCCACTCGCGCGTGCCGTCGCCGACCTGTACGGCGACGCGCACTATGCCGGCACCGGAATGCTCACCCGCCCGGAATGGCTCCCCAACCAGCCGATGCCGCTCGAATGGATTGGCGTCGTCACCGCATCGGCGGGGACACCAGTGTTCACCGGCACAGAGGCGGCAGCCGAACACGTTCGGCCATTCTCGGCACCTGGCCGCCGCTACCAGCGGTACAGCCAGGCCATCCGGCATCTCAACAACCCGCGCCTGTTCGAAAACCGGCTGTCCTGGCGGCTCGCCGACGTCAACTGGAACGATGTCGGCGGGCGTCTCGCATTCGACCAGATGACCTACTTCGACCTCATCGACGGCGGCGAAGCCATCGCCCACGAAGCCGCCGCCCGCTACCTCACCCCCGCCGGGGACATCCGGCCCGTGTCGTGGCGCGGCCTAGCCGCCCGCAAACAGCTCGGCGACCCGTTCGACACCGCACGGCGTGCCGTAGCCCTCGCCGTTGACACCCTCACCATCCGCGACGACCCCGATGGGGCCACGTTCGTGCTGCATCAGCGGGACTCCGGCAACGTCGCGGTCGCGGGCGGCATGATGCATGTCATGCCGTGCGGCATCTTCCAACCCGCCTCCGTGCACCCGGCGTCGATCGCCCAGGACTTCGACCTGTGGCGAAACATCCAACGCGAGTACTCGGAGGAGTTCCTGGGCAACCCGGAACACGACGGCACCGGCCAACCGGTCGACTACACCGGTCAGCCGTTCGCCGACATGCAGGCCGCGGTCGACGCCGGCAAGTTGCGGACATACTGCCTCGGCATCGGCATGGACGCCCTCACGCTGGCCGGGGAAGCACTCACGGTCGCCGTGTGGGACGCCGACGTGTACGACCGCATGTTCGCCAGCATGGTCGACCACAACGACGAAGGCACCGTCGTCAAAACCGGCGCCGCACGGCCGACGTCGGCGATCCCCTTCACCGCCCACATGGTCGACGAGCTGTGCGACGGCGGACGCCTCGCCCCCGCCGGCGCCGGGCTGCTCCGGTTGGCGTGGCAGCACCGACACGCCCTCCTGGGGCGGTGACCGGCATGCACGTGCTCGTGACCGGCGCTTCGGGGTTCCTCGGCCGGGCCGTCTGCCGTGTGCTGGCCGACCACGGCCACGCGGTTGTCGCGCTCATCCGCCCCCACCACCAGGTGGACCTGCCGGGCGGTGTGCAACGCCTACGCGCCGACCTGTGTAGCGACCGGAAGTTGCAGCACCTGATGCGGTACTACGACTTCGACGCCGTCGCCCACCTCGCAGCCCTCACCCGCGTAAGGGACAGCCACAGCGACCCGCTCAACTACTTCGACGTCAACGCGGCCGGCACCGTCGAGGTGCTGCAGGCTGTCTCCGGCCGCGACCCGGTACGGGCGGTGCTGGCGTCGACCTCCGCCGTCTACCGGCCCGGCTACACCGGCAAGCTCAACGAGGACACGGAGACGTCGCCCTGGTCCAGCCCGTACGCCGCATCCAAGCTGGCAGCCGAGCAGGCTGCCCACTGGTGGGCAGAAACCGGTGCCGGCGGGGTAGCCGTGCTGCGGTTCTTCAACCTCGCCGGGGCAGTCGACGGCCACGGAGACCGCGACCGGACCCGCATCATCCCCGCCGCCCTAGAAGCCGCTGCCGGCAACATCCCCTACCTGACGGTGAACGGCAACGGCACCGCCACCCGCGACTACACCCACATTCTCGACGCCGCCGAAGCTGTCCGGCTCGCGTTGGAAACAACGAAGGTGGGGGAGACCCGCGCCTACAACGTCGGCACCGGCCAAGGCGTGTCCGTCGCCGACATCATCGCCACCACCGAGCACGTCACCGGCCGACCGGTCCCCGTCGAACACCGCCCGGCTGCGGCTGAGGCACACACCCTGATCGCCGACGCCCGCCGCATCCGCCAAGACCTCGGCTGGGAACACACCCGCTCCGACCTGCCGACGCTGATCGGCGACGCCTGGGCGGCCACCAGCCGCTGACCCGAGACAGAAAAGAGGGCCGGCACCATCACGGTGCCGGCCCTTCGTCGTTCCTGCCGGGTCACGCAGGCCGGGTCTCCCACGGCCACACCGCATCCCGGCCCGCCTCAAGCAGAGGCACCATCCGGAACGCCGAATCGTTGAGCCCCCCGAACACGTCCAGATCCCGCCGCCGTGGTGCTCACCAAGGCACGAACACTCGCAGTCGTCCCCGAGCGCTTCCCGGCAACGGCGGTCGCACTTCTGCACGGTCGAGAACTCGGCGTCCACGTCGACCACCCCGAACCGGCCCACTAGGGCGTCGACCAGCACACCGAAGTGTGCGCGGGCGATCAGCCAACGCCGGCCGGGTTTGTCCCATACGGGTTGGATGCGGTCGCCGAGAGTTTGGTGCAGCCAGCGGCGGTTCGCCGGGTCGTAGGGCATCCGCAGTTGGATGCGGTCGGGGGCGAGGGGCCGGTAGATGTTGGGAGGGGTGGCCACAGTTGCGCTATCCCGTCTGGGCGGCAGCGTCGGTCCGCCAGTAGCTGGCGGACCGTGGGCACAGTTGGCAGCCGCCGACCAGCGGCGCCCCTTCGTCCGGTGCCCAGGGGCCGCCTTCACCGCAGCAGGTGCCATCCACGCGCCGTGTCGTTCCAACCTCGGTTGGAAAACTTGGTGGACGTTCCAACGATGCGGGCGTTTGCGTTGGAAGTGCGGCGGAGGCGGGGTTCCGTGCCGCACTGGCGCGTTCCGCCTTCAGACGCTGCTGACCCCGCCACCACTGGTCGTTGCCTGCGTAGTCGTTGTCGCGGGTGTCGTCGTAGTCGTCCGGGGACCAACCCGCCGGGCACAGCCGGTCGAGCACCAACTCCAAGTCGCCGGCCGGGTCGGCCGCCACGGTCAGCCGGTTCTGCTCTGTCCCGGAGTCGACGTGGCCGTGCATGCGCCACACTGCGGCAGCCTGGGCCGGGGTCAGCGGTCCTTCCACGGCGAACGTCCGCAGCCCGGTCGTGATGGTGGCGCCGGCGGCGCGGAGCATCGCTGCCACGACGGTCAGGTTCTCCAACCCCGGCACCGACACGAGGATGCGTGTCATGCCGCAGGCTGCGTCGGCTGCTGCTGGATGGCCCGGTTGAGAGCATGCCGCAGCCCCTGCTCCAGCACAGTCCGGCGCACCGTCACCAGGTCCGTGGTGTCGGCCGGCTGCCGTCGTGCGGCCTGCTCGACGAGACGCCGCAGCACCTGCGACGGCGTGACACCCTGCCTGTCGGCCTCGGAGAGAAGCCACTCGTCAACATCGACGGGCAGCCGGACTGAGTGCACCACCATCGGAGACGACGGAGGCGGGTACTCAACCTCGGCACCGCCCCAGTCGGTGTTGTTGAGCGCGCTAGTGGCCCGATCCACCATAGCTCTCAACCCCTTTCGATCAGTTTGCGAAGCTGTTCGGCTTCGTGACGGTCCAGCCATCTGGCGCCGACGACCAAGTAGTGGTCGTCCCGACTGTCCTCGATCAACGCGACAGCGAGCCAGCGTTGGCCGTCGCGTGATTGTGCGGCGATGCGGAGGACGGAGCCGATGTGGTGCCGGATGCGTGGCCGGGCGTGTCTCAGAACGTGGAGTGCGTCCTGCCAGGGGACGTCGGCGGCGGCGAGCGCCGTGTAGGTGTCGTCGTCGAACCGGTAGGTGTCCCTCGACATACCGCCAGCGTACACGCCGTAAACGCTGGCTGGTGTGGTTCAGTTCGTGTCCGGCTTGCCGGCGTTGGCGACACCCTGTGAGGTGGGCGGCAACAGGCCCACGTGACGAGCCCGCGACACCAGCGCTGCCGCGCCGCCCTTGGTGATCTCGAACCGGGCAGCGACCGCCAACACCGGTGGATCACCGGCGGCGGTGGCAGCCCGGTAGACGTCAGCGACCACCTGTAGGCGTTCGAGCGTTGACCGGCGAACCCCGCCTCCCGGAGTCGGTGCCGCGATCATGCCCGCGCGGTCTGCGGCGATCCACTCGGCGATCGGTAGCTGCCGCAGAACCGACGACATGGTCAGCACCTGCAGATGTTCGCCGTCCGGGAGTTGGCCGATGTCAAGGCCGATGCACTCCGGCCTGCCGTCCACGTCACCCCAGCGGAGTACGACCACCCACGGGCCAGCATCAGGGTCGGGCCATCTGTGCTCGGTGACCGGCGGCCGAGGCGGATGAGCGGTCACGTGCACACCGTAGACGACAGGCAGGTGCGTACCGCAGGTCGACACCGAAACTGTGTCGTTGTGGCTCCGTAAAACACCAGGTCAGAAGCCGTTTATGTGGGTCAGTTTGCAAGGCAAGCGCAAACCAACGAGACCAACGGCGCATGTTGCCTACGTTTTCATTCTCGGGCAGGATGGTCCCATGACCGCCGACGAAACCCGACTCATCGTCACCGCCCGCCGGCACGCCTTGACCGGAAGCGGCAAGGCACTCCGCGAAGCCGCCAACCTGACCCGCTCCGAGCTAGCCGAGATCGTCGGAGTCGACGAGTCCTCGATCTGGCGCTGGGAAGAGGAGCAGCACCTTCCCCGTCGCGCCCAGGCCATTCGGTGGGCGCGAGCGCTGCGGCGGATCGAGCGATACCGGCAGCGACTCGACGCCGCTGTCGCCTGATGCCCCCAAACGGCAACGGCCCCGCCGGGTCTTCCCACCCGGACGGGGCCAATGTTCCCGCAGCCCACAGCCAAATGGACCCACGAGGACCTACACCTATGACCAACGATAACGGCAAGAGTCTGGCGACGGAAGCCCTGTCCGCAGACACCCTCGTCAGTGGGATCTTCGTCAAGACCCCCGCCGAGATGTTCGCCCTCGTCGAAGACGGCACCCTCACCCCCACCGCAGCATGGCTGTACACGCGGCTCCTTCACGAGGCCAACCACAAACGCGGCCAAACCGTGTTGAGGCGGTCCCGGCGTGACCTGGCGGCGATGCTCAACCTCGGCCAGCCTCGCAGCGTCGACCGGTACGTCACCGAACTCGCCGACGCCGGGCTCCTCAACGTCCAGCGGTGCCAGCACCGGGGACTCAACGAGCCGAACCTGTACACCCTCAACTGGGTGATACCGGACAAGCCGGCAGCCGTTCCAGCGGCAACCCCGTCACCAGCAGAAACGCAAGAAACCCCAGCTCAGGGGGTAGTGCGCAAAAACGCACCACGTGATGCAGTCCAGCACACCAGGGGTAGTGCGCCAGAACGCACAGGGGTAGTGCGCAAAAACGCACAGCCTTATAAGGAAGTAGATGTTCTAGATGAACTACAAGGTAAAACCCTCCCCCCTACCCCCCACGACGACACCACCGGCACCGACCCGGCTGGGCTCAACCCTGGGTGGGAGGGAAGAGGATTTGATGATCAAGAACAGCAACGACTCCACACCCTCATCGCCGAGATCCTGAAACTCCGCCCCAACGACCGACGGTGGACCACCAAGTCGATCACCGCCGCCATCAACGCCTGCCTCGACGACGGCAAAACCCTCAACGACATCGAAGCTGCCCTGCCGCTCTGCGCCTCCGACCCCGCCACCGCCTCACCAGGCCGGCTACGGCTCAACTTCGGACCTTGGTGGACCCCACCCGCCGACCACAACTCACCCAACCCCGACGACAACGCTCCCTGCCCCAAACACGACGGCTACCGCTGGCATCACTGCGGCGGATGCAAATCCGAACTCGCAGCCAGGGAAGACCCGTTCGACGGCCGCGAGGACCGGCCTGCTGGCTGGGCGGACATCTACCTCCACAACCAGCCCAAAGCCGCGTCAAAGCCGCGCAGCTCCGGTTACCACGCCCCACAGATCAACCGACGCCCCGGTGAACGAGCCGCATCGTGGGATCGCCACAAGGGCTCCTCGCGGCACAGCCCGACGCCAGCCCACCAGCCGTACCTCGACCCCGAAGACTTGTCCCTCTACGACATGCCACTCTGACCGAGGAGACCCCATGAGCAGTGGTCAAAGCTGCTTCCCGCACGAAATGAGCCGCGACGGCACCCTGTCCAGCGCCGCCAAAGCCGTCTTCATGTCGATCAACTCCCACGCCCCCGACTACGACCTCACCGTCCAGCAGATCGTCAACGAGGTCGCTGAGGCGTACGACACCGTCAACGCCGCGATCAAGGAGCTGGAGAAGCGCGGCTACCTGAAGCGGACCCGGCGGCGGAACCCGAACGGCAGCCTCGCCGGCTACGACTGGCAGATCATCTACTGCCCCGGTCGGCAGACCCCGTGACCGCCATCGAATCAACCCACGCGCTGATCGGCTACCTCGAACACGCCGACCCGAGCCGGCACAACACGATCGGCATCTGGTGCACCCACTGCTGCACCTGGCATCTCCACCGCGTCACCAGCATGACCCCCGACCGCGTCGCCCGAGTCCCAGTCAAGTGCAAGCTCCCCGCCGGGCCGCACCGCGACGGCAACCACCTGGTGTGGAGCGGAGACACCCCCCTGCACGTCGCACAAGCCGTACGAACGGAACCAACCCCCGAACAGCGGGCCATCATCGACCGCCACAGCACCACACCCGACATTGACAAGATGCGGCGGTCAACGATCAGCCAGCCGGTACGTGTCAACGCCGACGCCATCGGTTGGAACTGCGACCCTGCTGACCCAGGACCATCGGGCGAACCTGTTCAGTCATGTGCCCTGTACTGGCACTACGACCGAACCGGAAGGCTGCTGTACATCGGCATCAGCGACGAACTCACCCGGCGCGGACGAGACCACCGCGCCACGTCAACGTGGGCGGTGTTCGTTGCGTCGTCGCGGGCGGCGTGGTTCCCGAACCGGCCGGCAGCTCTGCTGGCAGAGAAGGCAGCCATCGCAGCCGAGCAGCCAATCTTCAACCGGCAGCACAACACCGCGCCTGACGCCGACGGCCGCGTCCACGCGTACCTCGCCGAACATGGACGGCTGGACCTACTGCCCGAACGCAGCGTGAACGGAGACGACCGGTGACCACCCCGCCCCTCGACGCCCGACCCCACGCCCTCTACCGGTTCTACAACCACAGCCAGCAGCTGCTGTACATCGGCATCACCTCCCGGCTACCCGTCCGGCTCGGCACCCACGAAGCGTTGAAACCGTGGTGGTGCGACGTCGCCGAAGTGAGGGTCGAACACTTCCCGGACCGGCCGTCGGTGCTCGCCGCCGAGCAGGCTGCGATCCGGGCGGAGAAGCCGCTGCACAACGTGCGCCACAACGGAGGACCCAGGTCGAAGCGGCCCGGCGCGGGCGAACGCCCGGAGTCGTATCCGGGGCTGCCGACGTGGGACTTCGCCAGCCGCCGCAGCAGCCACCGGAAGCAACGCAAACCGTTGTGGCTGTACTGGGAAGTCAACTGCGATCCGGTGAGCGACGACTTCTACGTGGACGAGATCGACCCGGAGGAGCTGTGGCGACAGTGGCTCACCCAGAATCCGCGACACACGGACGCCGAGGCGATCTATGGGCCGGGTGCGGTTGCCATCCACTGGTACGTCGAAGGTCCCGGCATCTTCGAGGGTGCCCCCTTCCAAGATCGGCGATCATCGGCCCACGCGTTCCGTAGGTCGGGATTCAACGACGTTGAGGTACGCGAGATGACAGACCGGTACGAGTTCCTGCGCAGCTACAGCTGGCCGACCGACTCCGAAACCGGCGAACGCCTCCAATGGGCATCCCTGCCCGTCATCGACAAGGTGTGGCGGAAAACGAACCTGCCCACCACCCCGCACGCCTTCAAGGGCGGGTTCATCCAGGAAGCCACCGGGTGGAAACCCGCCCCGTTCCAGCCGTACGTGAACGTCCGGCAGCTCGCAGCACTGTCCGGCCTGTACTACCCGAAGGAGATTGACCGTGTCTGACCGGCAGCAGTACCCCGCCAAGGTCCGCGAACACGCTGCGGCGATCGTCCGCGAGTACCTCGGCCAGTCTCTGTTCCGGGTGGTCGACGACCTGGCATTGCGGCTCGCCGCCGCCGAAGCCCAACTCGCCGACCGTCGCCCCGGCGGCAACACGACCACGCCCGAAGGAGCCTGACCGTGGAACCTGACATGTCCAACCTGATCACCTGCAACATGCTCGACGCCGCAGCCGGCGGTGAACTGTGGCAAGACAACGACGGCGACGCCTTCACCGGCCTACCCGGCAACACCCTCCCGCCGGCACCGGTCGGCGCGGTGTTTGTGGATCTGATGCTCGACCACGGGTGGATTCGCGGCGGCGGAGGCGACCCTGACGGGTCGTTCCACCCGCTGGAACTGACCGAGGCTGGCGAGGCCGAACTGGAACGCCTTTGGCCGGGCCGGCTCGCGGTACGCCGGCAGGAGCGGGAGTGGGCGGACTACGGGCCGGACGCGGACCCGATCCGGTTGGCGCCCTACATCCGCGCCACTGACGGCGAGCCTTTCACGCCCGACGTTGACTGGGACGGCAGCCCCGACCCTCGACCGACCGAAGGAGCCTGACCATGCCCGTCTACGACCCCGCCATGCTCACCGAAGCTCAGCAGATGCTCGAAGGACTCGGCGCCGGAGCCGGCCGCATCGACACCCGCATCATCGAAGCCGCCCTCAACGCCGACCCCGGCCTGTACGGCACCGCCGTTGACTGGGGCTGGTACGACACCGAGGTCCGCGACGACCTGTCCGCCACTGTTGCCTGCATGCTGCTCGGCATCTCCCGCGAGGAGCACCGGCGGCGGTGTCACGCCGACGAGCCGGCGTTGAACGCTGATGTGTTGGCCGCGCAGGACCGCTGGCTGGCCGCCAACCCACCCACCGAAGGAGCCTGACATGACCGCAACCGACAACCAGGCAGCTACCGGCCTGCCCGACGACGACAGCCCGACACTGCTACTGCCCGAAGAAGAGCGGCAGCAGCTGGTAGCCGAGGTCCGCCGCATCCTGGCCAGCCCACCCGCACCGCCCGACAACCTGGACGCACTGCTCGCCAGGGTCGCCGAGGAAGCCTGACCCTGAACGCCCCGTGTTGTGCCGCCCAGCCCACCCGTTGGGCGGCACAACACACCACCAACCCGACCGAGGAGCAACCATGACCGACCGGTACACCATCGTCGACCCCTACGCCGACGCAGACGACGACACCGACCTCACCCGACACCTCGCCGACCAAGGCTGGGAAGAGTTCTTCACCCTCGGCGGCGACGACACCTACCTGCAGATCCGCTCCTGGCGCGGACCCAGCCACACCGACGGCCCTTTCCTGGCCCGCGTCGAAGACGTCACCAGCCTGTCCCCGTTCATCCAGGCGGCCACGTTCATCGACCTGATGGACCTGTTCGCCCGCTGGGCGCCCGCAATCCAGGCGGCAGCGGTCAGCGACGTCGTCAACGAACTACGGGGGATGGAGCTGTCCGAGGTGGGTGTCATCGAGCGGGCGGCGGCCCGCGTGGTCCACGGCGTGCAGGAGGTGTTGCCGCACATGCGCGGGGAGGCGAAGCAACGCCGCCACCTGGCGGAGCGTGCCCGCCGCGAACGGGAGGCCGGACAGTGACGGTCACGACCCCGGACCGGCTCGTCCACGTCCTCACCGCCATCCGCGACCGCACCTGGACCGGCCCCGACCACTGCCGGTACACCGACGCCGCCCACCAGTACGCCCGCGTCAACAACCTGGTCGACGACGACGGAATCACCGACCTGGGCCGCCGGATGCTCGACATCCTCGGCGGCAACCCAACCGAAGGGAACTGACTGTGGCATTCACTGAACAGCAGGTGGCGGACATGCGCCGCCGGCACCTACTCGACACCGCCGACATCTACCCGGTCGGCTGGCTTTCCGCCCTGCAGTACGCGTACCGGGCCGCCCGGCGTGGACGCTGGCAGGCTGCCGCCGGCAGGCTACGGCAGGAAGCCGCCATGTCTTGGTCTGAGGCACGGGACCGGCGGTGGAGGTCGCTGAAGAACGGCTTCAACGGCTACCTCGCCGAGATCGAAGACCACAACGCCGGCCACGGCTGGACCCGCAAACGCGCCCTGCGCAGCCTCGACCGGATCATCCGCGAGGCCAACCGGTGACCACCCCAACCGGCTCCGACTACGCGCCCACCGCCAGCAACGGCAAGCCACCGCCGGTCACCTGTCAGTACGGGGCGCTGCCACGCCTCCTGGACGACGAGTGCCAGCGCGTCACGTCCGTGGCAGAGAGGCAGCACGCCTGCTCGCCGATGACCGTCCCGACTGGCTCCGCCTACGTCACCGCAGTCGCCGAACAGCTGGCCGCCGCCGGCATCGGCGTCGACATGCGGGAAGCCGACCTCGACGAGGAACGCTGCAACCTGCCCATCCGCGACACCGACGGCGGCGTTACGTGGCTGCGCTGGGCGTACGACAACGGCTGGTACCTCGACGACGACCAAGGCTGGCCGTGCGCCCCGATCTGCCCGCCCGACACCCCTGTCGACGAGGCAGCCAAACGGCTCGCCGACTACCTCTGACCTCGAAGGAGACCCGATCATGGACCTTAGGCACATTGCAGTCATCCTGGACTCCGGGGCGAAAGCCGCCGAACAGATCCAAGACGCAGCCCTCCACGAGACCCTGTCAGCGATGACCGAAACCACCGTCCGTCTCATCCTCGGCGCGAACAACGGCGGCGGCTTCAGGCCCGTCATCGACGAGGAGTTCGCCGAACTCGCGGACCGGTACCGGTGATCGCCGTCGCCGGGGAAAGCCGGCCCGGCACCGACAGCTCAAACGGCGACGCTTGGTGGCCACACGAAACCGACGGTGAAGCCACCGTCGCGGTCATCGACGGCGTCGGTGACGACCTGGACCTGCACGTGCTGGTCGACGCCATGTCGTTGGTGGCGGCACGTGTCGGACACCAGCGGGGCGGGCTCGCCGGGTTGTTGACGGCGGCGGATCTGCTGTGTGGCGAACACGAAGCAGCCGGCCTGGTCGCCCAGGTCGACGCCCACGGGTTCGTCCACATCCACTGGGTGGGGGACTGCCGGGCCTGGTGGTGGGATGGCGCCGAGCTCCGGCAGCTGACGACCGATCACACGATGGGGCAGCTGCTGCGTGTCTCCGGCGGGCGGGCCGTCGAGCAGGTCGCCGCCAGTCAGGACCATTGGCTGCGGCTCGGCATGTCCGGGGCGACCCCAGTCACCGTGGCTGAGGTTGTGGGTTTGGGCGTCGATCACCGGCAGCTCCGGCCTGGGCAGCGGCTGCTGCTCACCACTGACGGCGTCCACGACACCGTCAACCGGAACGCGATGGTGGAGTTGCTGCGCCTCCACGACGACCCGCAGGATCTCGCCACGCTGCTGACCGACGCGGTGGTCGCCGACGCATCTGGCCGCCGCGATGACGCCACCGCCGTCGTGATCGGCGTCGACCAGTGACCGCCGACGTGGGGGAGTGGCCGCCCGCCTGGATCGACACCGAGCGGTACTGCCTCACCTCCGGACGTCCCGTCCACCACACCGGGGACCGGTGCCGCAGCCACGGAGCCGCCGACCGTCCGTGCGCCACCGACGTGCGTCCTGCCGAGTGCGGGCATCCGCGCCTGTCGCCGAACCACCCGTACCCGCGCTGCGAGGAATGCGGCAAACGGCTGGACGTGGAGGCGGCCCGGTGACTGCTGATGTGGGGGTGGCGTGTCGGGACTGTTCAATGCCCGACTGCGGGCGCTGGTACGACGCGATCGCCGTGTCACGCGGCGCTCGGGACGCGGCCGGGTGGCAGCGCTGGAACAGCCTGAGCATGCTCCTGTGCGACGAACACGCCCCGCTGTGGGGCGAGCACCCCCCGAGCCTGGAGAAGGGCACTGACGGCGTTGTGCGGCTCGTCTGCGGGTGCGGGTGGAGCGCCGGGCATGTTCCCGGCCGGGCCAACCGGGAGACCGCCGCCTTGTACCTGGCGCATCTCGGTGAGGTAGCTGACGGGGTCAATGGGAGCTGACCAGCTTCATTACTCTGCCTGTTGCGCTCTCGGTTGACAACAGCTAGAGTGATGACAACAGGCAGAGTGATAAGGAAGATCGATGACACCACCACCAGCCACCCTCACCACCACCCAGACCACCGCACTCGACCGCATCCGACAAGCCGCACAACACCGCGCAGCACCCAACACCGCCCACAAACAAGCCGGCGCAAGCCTACGTAACGCCGTACTCGCCGCCGCCGGAGGCGGATGCGCCAACGCCGACATCGTCACCGCCATCAACCGAGCCGTCACCCGACAATCTGTCCAGATCCTCATCAAACGAGCAGGACGCGACGCCTGCACCGAAGCGTGGGAAACCAGCGGCCAGAAAACCCGCGACCAACTCCTCGCCGACATCACCCAACACGCCGACACCTACCGCGACACCGCCCTGGAGTTCGAGCGCGTCGAACAGAACCTGATGCTCGCCATCCAGAACGCGCTCGCTGTCGACACCCCACCGGTCCGTATCCACGAAGCCACCGGCCTCGCCACCGCCACCGCCTACAAAGCCATGGCGCACCTCCGCGAACGCGACGAGATCAACCGCATCCTCACCAACATCAAAGAGGAAGACGCCGACGGCTACGAGGTCGGCATCAGTCTCGCCTGGCGCGGCGTCGAACACCGCGTCCACCGAATCATCGCCGGCACCACCGACGCCAAGGACCGCATCAGCGTCGTCCGACAGCTCGCGAAGGCCGCAACCGAAGCCCTCGCCGAGCACGGCTGGCAGGTCGTCGCACCTGAAGGGCTCGGCGGAGGCGAGTTCTCCAGAGTCGTCCGAGCCAAGAACAACTGACCGAACCCCAACCCTGCCAGCTCGGCAACATCGACCCGCAGACCTGACGAGAGCCTGACGATGAGCCTGATCTCGAAGACCGAAGAACTCGGAGCCGCCGTCGACGCCGGCCTCCTCGACCGCGACACCGCCACCCAACAACTCGCCGAGTACTCCGAGGGGGGCTGACCCTACTCGGAGCCGCCAACGCGTTGAGCCGCTGGCAGACGATCCGCGCAACCTACGCAGACATCCGCATGGACACCGAACTGGGCATCGCCGCCACGAAGGCCATGCTGCGGAAACGCGGTAACTGACCTACCGCCACCCCACCCCGCTACCCAACCCATCGAAGGAGACCACCATGAACGACTGGCAGACCGTACTCGGCGTCACCGAGACCGACACCCCGCACGCCGCCACGACGGACAGCGACACCCAGAACGAGAACGGGCAGCCGACGCCAATCGTGGTTACCGAAACCGTCCCCGTCCGCCCTGTCTTGAACGGCCACCCGGGCTGGATCCCCGGCGGCGTCGACTGGATCGAAGCCCTCGCCGCAGAGCGAGGCATCTACCGGCGGCTCGCCGCCGCACTCAACTCCGCAGGCAGCCGCCGGGACGGAAACACGTCCGCCGTCTGCAAGGTGATCCCCGACACCGAGGGGATCACCGACGAATACGAGCAGGGCGCCGGCGACCCGCTCGCCCGGATCGTCGAGGTGACCCTGTCCAGCGACAGCGGTTGCTGGAGCGGGCGCGGCTGGGCGATCCGGGCACGGTTTGTGGTGACGGTCGATGACTGGTGGCAGACCTACATCGACGCCGTTCCGGGCGGTGTCGCCGTCGTCAGCTCGCCGAAGACCGGCGAGATCACGCGGTACGTGGACGCCGGCCGCAGCATCGCCGCCGCCGTCGAACGGGCGCTGTTCGCCCGCTGGGGCCGGGTCGGCTGGCGCACCGCCGCCAACGGCGGCCAGCCCGACGACACGAAGCACGCCGCCGACGAGCTGGTCGCGCTCCTCGACGGCGGCGGCGAGGCCACGCCGGTGACAGACCGGCAGCCGACGCTGGAAGCCATGCGCGGCCTCCCCGGATCCGGCAAAACTACCTACGCCCGCGCCTGGGTAGCCGAAGACCCGGACAACCGGCGGCGGGTGAGCCGGGACGACATCCGCGCCGAGATCCGGTACGGCGGTGACGAGGTCGACGAGGACGAGGTAACGAAGATCCAGTTGTCGCGGATCGCAGCCGCGCTGGCGGTCGGCGCGGATGTGGTGGTCGACGACACCAACTGCGAGCACCAGCACGTGCAGCAGTTGCGGCAGCTCGCCGCCGAGTCCAGCGCATCCTTCGAGGTTCGTAACTTCGACCTCGGCGTCAACGAGTCGATCACCCGGCAGGCCGGGCGGCCCGCCGACAAGCAGGTGCCCATCGACGCTATCGAGAGAATGGCCCGCCACCTGGAGACGGCACGGCTGGCGGAGGCTGCGCTGACTGCGCTGCAGGACGCCGGATTCCCGGCCGGCGAGCCCGGCGAGTCGATGGTCAACATCCGGCGTCGCTACCTTGCTGACGGCGAGGTGGTGCTGGCTGCCGACAGCGACACAGCTCCGGAGGTTGTCGACGAGGCAATCACGGCGTTGGAAGCAGTCGGTATCAGTGGCGACTGGGCTCGACTGCGGGACCCGGCGGTTGGCGGGACGCTGTTGCACCGAATCTGAACTCGTCATGGCCGGGAGCGGCCCACCCAACGTCTTGGGTGGGCCGCTCTGTCGTACCCGGCCCGCATCATCAGCGGCGTGGACGTCGCCCTCGTCGTACAGCCAGCCCTGCTCGCCTACTGGCGCAGGGTCGGCGCAACCCAACTACCGCGGCACCGCATGCCCGACGTCATGCCGGAGTTGGTGGCAGCCGTCGAGCACGCCCTGGACGTGGTGCCGAACGGGGCACGCTGGCACTGCCCGCCGTCCGCGATCGTCGAAACCTGCCTGGGCGTTGTGCTCGAACGGGCTGGCCGCGCCGACCAAGTGGTGTCGCCGGCCGGGCCGGGATGGCTACCGCCGGAGCAGTGCGGGTTGGTGGTTCGGGTGGATCACCCAACCTAGCAACTACAGCAGAAACGCTGTAGAGTGGCGGGTATGGCAACCACCCTCCCCACCAACACCGCACACCCCCTCCTCATCGAAGCAGCAACCGCCACCACCCACCAGAACAACCACATAGCCCTTGAACAGGCACACTTCAAGCGCTACACCGCCAGCGCCAGCGCCATCGCTCGGCACGCAACCGACGAAGCAACAAGCAACCAGCCCACCTACCGCATCACCCCCAACAGCGGGTGGGAATACCTCGGACCACACGAGTGGGACACCGTCCGAGCCCAAGCCGGACACGACGACACATGCTTCACGATCACACTGCCCGACCTGCAGCACCTCCTGCAAGGCAGCCCAGCCCACGTACGAGACGCGGCCAGCCGCGAAAAGACAAGAGACGCCGCCTACGAGCAGACCTGGGCCGCAATCCGCCGCATCCACCCGATGGAAGGGCCGACCCCCATCCATCCCAGCCGGTACACGGCACTCGTCGCCGCCGCCGAAAAGGCCGCCGACCTCGTCGCCGTAGCCCTCGCTACCGGCGTCGCCAACAACCTCATCACCTGGGACACGGCCGAAACCCTCGCCGAAGGCGGACTGCGACTCGCCCGCGACGCCGCGTACCGGATGCGCGCCACCAACCGCCCGGCTATCCCCGCAAAGGTGTTCGCCGAAACCCTCGACATGATCGGCTGGGTCGACCGGCCACCAGCCGACTACGCCCGCAACTACCTGGAGCACAAACAAACCATCGACGCAGCCGTCAGCGCAGCCAACATCGAATGGGGAATGCCGACCGTGGCCGGCGACGAAGCCGCCCGGATCGCATCCATCAGCGCGTCCGGCTGGCGGTCGCACGTCGCCCGCGAAGAGGCGCCACCGAAAGACGCCGGAAAGGGCTGGCGACGGTCAACCGTCCTCGCGTGGTCGCTGGCCCGTGCCCGCGCTGGCCGGGCGGACGGCTGGGAATGACCTTCCAACCGGCGGGCGTCGGCGAGCAAACCCGAAGCAACTTGCTTCGGGTTTGCTTCACGTTTGCTGCCAGCAACTAAGCAACTTGCTTCACCCGGACCCGGCGCAGAAAGTTTGCGCGGACCGGCCAGCTAGACCGCCACGCGGTACGGCCTATACCGCCACGCGGTACGGACAACAGCGTTTCCGCAGGTGGATAGGCTATCCGATAGGCCATCCCTGGAACCGAGATGGCCTATCCCCGCAACCGCTCACCGAACCTCTGGCAGCGGCCCCAACCGGGCCGGATGCGTCAGCCGGTACCGCCAACCGTCCCCGTGCTCCTCACGGACCAGGTAGCCGTTGAACTCCAGATCCTTCAACACCTCGACGAGCGGAGGATCGTCCGGGTGCTGCGTCGCTGCGAGCCCGTCGCCGACAACCAGCGTCTCCTCGGGGAAGCTCAGCAGGTAGCCGAGCAGGCCCAAGCCGACGAAGGTCCGCCGAGGATCGTTCAGCCACAGCTCTGGGATTCCGGTGGTCTTGTCTGCTGTGTGGGGCACGTTGACCCCGCAGACGATGTCAGGCAGGTCGTTGGTCACGTTCGTCTCCAGTTGTTGGCTGTTCAGGTCGTCGTACGTCAGTGCTTCGTTGAGATCGAAAACTTCGCACCCGCTCGCTTGCGAGCGGGCAGCCGACGCGCAGCGGAGGCGGAAGGGTTGAGGCGGTGATTGATTCGGTAGTTGGCTCGGTCCTTGTGTCGGTAGGCGGCACTCCAGTGCCGGTGGTCTGGCATCCCAGTGCCGGTGGTACCGGCACTGCACTACCGGTGGTACCGGCACTCCAGTGCCGGTGGTGAGGCCGACCACCGGCATCCCAGTACCGGTGGTCGGCCTCCATCACACCGGAGCGTGCAAGTCCGGACCTCCATCAACACCCACCTCGGCGGTCAACAAGAACCTGGTCTCCCAGTCATCCGGCGCACACAACTGGTAGATGTCCACAAGGTTCGCCTTACCCGTGTTGGATCCACGCTGGCTGCGGTACAGCAGGAAGTTGTCCCGCAGCACCTTCAGGCTCTCTCGTACCCACCGGTCGCCGTACCCGGTGTCCTGCATCAGTCGCTTCACTCCCGGACGCACGTTCTTCCCGGTCTCGAAGTCGGCGTAGGTAGCGAGGGTGTACGCGACGAGCTTGAGTTTGCGGTGGTGAGCTGGCAGGTCGAGCCGCCGAATGATCCGGCACCACTCGAACGGCTTCAAGGCGAGAAGCTTCGGAGGATGCCCGCTCACGAGCGGCTGCCGGCGGGTCGCACAGACGTGCGGACAGGGTAGACTCGTACTGTCATCGTGGGTCGCCTCCTGCTAGGCGATCAAGAGCCCGGCCGGTGCTACCAACACCGCGTCCGGGCTCGACTTTTTGTAGTTGGACGTCCCCGATTCTACCCGTCTGACCTGTTCAAGGCATCGACGGCAGAGCCCCGCGACCATCAGGTCGCGAGGGCTCAACCCGGCCGGCTCAACCAGTCACGGCACCACCGACCCCGACGGCGACGGCGACGGCGAACCCGACTCGACCACATCACCCGGAAGCGGGATCGGCGGCAGATCATTCGGCCGCCCCAGACAGCCGTTGATGAACGACAACTCCCGCAGCTCAGCAAACGCCTCCGCGCTGTCCCCATGCCGAGGGAACCGCTCCTCGTCGAGACGGAACCGGTAGAACGCATCCGAGCAGGAAGCCTCATCGGGCAGGTCAGTGCCGGTCTCCAACAACTTGGCCCGCACCTCCACACCCTGCTGGTAGACGGCGTCGATCGCCTCGACGCGGTCCTCGTACTCATCCTGGTTCAGGTAGTCGCAGCCGGAGGCGAGCACGGCTAGGGCGACCAGGGCACCGATGCGGGGGAGTAGACGAAATCGTGTAGTCACGGCCGGCAGCGTAACGGCTACAACCGGTCAGAGCCTGGGTTAGACATGGGCAGGTTCCCGACAGTCTCTCCCACGCCGATCCTCACCGAGGCAGGTCAGCCGCCCGCCGCAACCCGGTCCAGTGGTGCGACGGCACGCCGGGCTCAGCCGACCAGCCGTCCGTGAACGGCACCCACCCGTCCCACACATGCAGCGGCAGAATCTCGTCGAACACGAACGTCGTCGCCTCGTGGCCCCGGATCAGCTCGTGCCGCACCGCGTACACCACCCCGTACCAGTCGTCATCCCAGCACTCCGGCCGCTCAAACGAGTTGACCGCCTTCACCCCGCCGCCCTCGTCGGGCTGGTAGGCGCACCACGCCAACGCCCTGCCGCCGGCCGCCGCGACGATCCACGTCTTGTCCGGGCGCTCATCCAGCCAGGACTCGGCCTCACGCCACATCCGGTCCAGCAGCGCCCGGTCCCGACGCAGACCGCCGATCACCGGCTCGTACAGCGGGTCGCCCTAGCGCAGGATCAGGACATCAACGCGCTCGGCGCGGCTCAAAGGTCGATCACGTAGTCGAGCACGACCCGGTCACCAGGGATCACGATCTCCACCCCTGCCTCCACCGGACGGTCGTCGGCCAACATGGTCCGGGTCAACGCCAACACCGGCACCGCCACCGCGATCTGCAGCCCGTCGCGTTCCTCCGGTGACGGCATCCGGGTCCGGACCTCTTCACGGACCTGCGTCACCTCTATCCCCAGCGAAGCGAGCTGTTCAACAACCCCGCCCGGCCACGGCTCCCGCGACAGGTCAGCGACGGGCGTGCCAGCCACCAGATCCAGCAGCACGTACGACGTGGACATCTGCTGCGGTACCCCGTGCGCCCTGATGAGGTACCGGCGTTCCAGCACTGGTGTGCCGATCTCCACCTGTAGTCGTTCGGCGACGACACCGTCGGCGACGGTTTCCGTGTGGGACCACTCGACGTCCCCGTCGGTGAACCCGCCTCCAGACCGCTGCGGCCGGAGGCGGTATCGGGAGGCGTCGAGCCGGCGGATCGGCCGCTGTAGCCGGACCTGCGAACCGCGGCCCATGAACGTGTCGATTAGACCCTCGGCCTGCAGCACGTTCATGGCCTTGCGCACGGTGCCACGTGAGCAGTTGTGGCGTGCCTGCAGTTCGGGTTCGGCCGGGATGAGTGCCCCTGGGATGAGTTCGCCGGACCGGATGCGGTTGCGGATGTCGTCGGCGACGCGCCGGTAGGCGGGCTGGTCAGGTGGGGCGGCCATGGCGGTCACCGTACCTTCCGGCGGGTTGGGTGTGGATCACACGTCTAGACGACACGCTCACAGCATACCCGTATAGACGTCCCGTGTGCACTACCTGTATAGTCGGGTGCATGAGCGGACACACGCTGGCCATCCACGACCCGGGCAACACCGGGACGCCCCCGCCTGCCCCCAGCGCGTTCGCACGCCTCGCAGACTGGTTCGCAGGCATCCCCACCTGGCTTCTCGTCGTCACGGCCGCTGCGATCACCGTCGTCGCCGTCGCACTCCTCATCACCGCCACCGCCCGCGCCATCAACCGGCTTCGCAACCGCGAAACCCCCAAGCGCGAATCCTGGGCCAGCGACAAGGCCATGACCTTCCTCGCAGCCGGCGTCGCCACCGCCGTCACCGGCACCGGCATGTGGGCCTTCTTCCACGACACCCTCGGCGTCCGCAGCCTCCCGCTGCTCGTCGGCCTCTTCGCATTCTTCGAGATCGCGATGCTCGCCGAAGCCCTCCGGTCCCGCCGCTTCCGGCTGCGCCGCGCCGAAGCCGAAGCGAACAACCCCAGCGACGACGACACCCGCGACATCGACGTCGACGGCATCGCAGTGTGGGTACTCGCCATCATCTCTGGCGTCCTCGCAGCCACCCACGAAACCGAGTTCGGTGCCATCGCACTACGGCTCATCGCACCGGTCATCGCAGCCTGGCTTTGGGAACGCGGCCTCGTCGGCGAGCTGCAGCAGTTCCGCCGCCGTAAGCCCACCAAGAAGATCGCCCTGCGAATCTCCCTGGAACGGGTCCTGGTGTTCCTGCGGATCGCCGAACCAACCCGACGGGACGTTGACGACGTCGACCGGTCCCGGCGCCGCGCCGCGTACACCGTTGCCGCGTACCGGCTTCACACCTGCCGCACTGATGGTGCATCGAAGTCGCTGGTGCGCATCGCCCGTTGGCGTCTGCGCCGCGCCGGGCTGGCGATCATGACCCGCTACGGGGCTGCCGAGCTTGAGCGTGCCCGCGCCGACGTTGCCGCCCTGTACGGAATGGAGGACTCGACCGCGCCGACGGCTGTCGCCGGGCTCGCCCCGTGGGCGGCAGGCAAGGCTGAAGTGATCGTCGGCAGCGCGGTGCCGACGGTGGATGCGGTTGTCGACCAGCCGGCCATCGAAGCTGCGTCCGAGCCCGCCCCGGCACCGGCCTTCGCTGAGGTGGATCTTCTCGACGACTGGGCGGACGTGGTCCCCGAGACCGCCGTTCGCACCCACCCGCAGTCGGTGTCGCAGCTGGCTGGTTCGCACCTCGCACAGGACATCGCGAAGGGCACTCTGCTCGGCGGTACCACTCGCAGCAGTGGCCCTCGCACCGTCGGGGGAGAGGCCGCGAAGGCAACCCCTGCCGCCCGTGCCGCTCTCACCGCCACGGTACGCCGCCAACCCGCCCCAACGCCGGCAGCCAACACCGCCGCCAACACCAGCGCGCAGCCCACTGCGAACCGGCCAGCCAACCCGGCCACCAACCGTGCAACCACCCCAACTGACACCCCCACCGGGGATGAGAAGCCACTCGGACCGCAAGCCCAGGAGACCGTCGACAAGCTCGTCGCCGCACTCTCGCGTAAGCCCAGCCGAACCAACCGTGAAGTGGCGAAAGCCGCCCGCGTGTCGGTTGGCACCGCGAACCGGTACATGGCCCGCGTACGCAGGATCGTCGCCGAACTCGACGCTGCCGAAGCGAACCAGCCTGAGCCCACCCCGCCGGCCCCGCAACCCGCCGTCCCGGACAACCCGGCTGCGAACCGCGAAGCCACCGCCCCGGCAGGGCTACCACCCATGGCACCCCTGCCCGCACCGCAACAGCTCGCAGTCGTCGCAGTGAACGGCCACAACCACCACTCGCACCAGGAAGCCGCGAATGACAACCGCTGACAGCACGCTGCCGCCGCCAACCGGCAGCGAACCCGAGCCACGTTCGCTCGTCGTCGCCGCGAAGGACGCCGCGCAGATCCTGCGAACCCTCCGCGCACCCAAGCCGCACACCGAGAAGGAGACCGACCAGTGACCGTCATCGACCTGCCCGCGACCGCTGTCCGGGACACCACCCCGACCGCCGACCCCATCGAGACCGTGGTGGTGCCGGGCCGGAACCCGTACACGCCGGCCATGTACGGCCTGTACGTGGCCACCGCCGGTACCGCCCTGGCTGCCTGCTGGGCCGAGTACACCGACCACGAGACGCTGACCTGGCTGGTCGTGGCCGCGTTCCTGCTCGCCGGACTGGGCCTCGCCGCCCGGGTCGCCGAAGCCCGGTACGACAGCCGCAACCCCTACTGACCTGCAGAAACGGAGATCATCCAGTGGCGTCGAAGTTGTTTGAGATCAAGGTGTTCCGCAAGGAGCGTGAGGTCGACGGGGTCAACCCGTTCGTGACCGGGCTCGACCTGGACAACGCCGAGGTCACCTACAACCGGCTGAACCGGCACCTGATCGGCGCCGCTCTCCGGGCGGGTGGAACCCGCTCTGACCTGCACGAATTCCATCTGGAGTTTCGGGAGATGGACGGGCACGGCAAGCCGTCGGGCACCCGCCGGATTTGGGTGCATCCCGTGGTGGAGGAGGTGTAGGTGGCTGGCCGGAAGACCAAGCCAGCGGTCAGCCGTAGAACCTGGCATACCGCCCGAATCGGGCAGGCGGAGACGCCGAAAAGCAAGCTCTGGGCCTACTGCCACTGGCTGGTATCAGCGGCCTGGCACGCCGACCGGATCGCCGAGACAACCAACGCCGTAAAGAAACTCATCGATGAACTGGAAGACGCGAGAACGAAAGGAAGAACCCAGTGACCGTCACCGACAGTGAAACTCGAAACCTCGACACCCCCCGGGCGGCCACCGGGGACAGCCCGGCTGCGCCCGCGCGCGCGCCCCCGAGACTACCCGTCACCCAGCGTGCATGCCAACTGTGGACCGGAATCCGGGCTGCGGCCCGTACTTGGTGGGTGTGGACCGCCCAACCCGCCTCACTCGCCGACACCTGGAAAACATCCAAGGTCGACCCCCGACGGGTCCCCGGCAACGCCGGCCCGCTGACCGTGCTGTGGCGGATCTCCAACGCCACCGACCGGCTGCTCATGTTCGCCCTCATCCTGGCCGCGCCCACCGCCCTGACCGGGCCGCTGCGGTGGGCCGCTACCCGCCCCACCCGCCGGTGGGGCCTGTACATCGCCATCACAGCACTCACCGCGACCACCGTCGCCCACACCCTGCTCGGAAGGAGCTAACCCATGTCCGGAGTCGAAATCAGCATCGGAGCGGCGCTGGTCATCATCGCCCTCACCACCCAGTACGTCCTCACCAAGCGCCTCAAGGACGGCAAGGCCCGCCGCTACTACGCCTGGGTCGCCTGGGCCATGGCGTACATCGGTGGCGTCGGCATCGCCACCGACATCAGCTCCGCCACCGGCATCACCGTCGTCGGCGCCACCGTCGCCTCGTTCGTGATGCTCGCCTTCATCATCGCCGACCTGTGGGACAAGCGGCCCGACTGGACCGCGTTCATCCTCATCATCCTCGCCCCGGCGTTCATGTCCGCTGTCGGCGGACCCGTCGGCGCACTGTTCGACCTGCTGCTGCTGCCCGGCTCGCTGGTGTCCTCCAACGCCGCCGGGCTGATCGGGGCCTGACCCGTGGACCCGTTCTCCGCCATCGTCACGGTGTTCGCGCTGTGGGCATTCCTGCAACGGGCACCCGGCCTCGTCGGCGAAGCCGTTCGCGAGTTCAGCTACGCCCGCCGGGGGGAGGAGTCCCCGGAGGCGGCGGCCCGCCGGCAGCGGCTCATCGACGCCGGGGTCGACCCGGCCACCGGCGGCGCGTTCCGCCAGTACGCCGGCAACGTGTGGCGGGACTACTGGGTCGACAAAGAGGCGAAGCGGGTCGCTGGCCGTATCCGCAAGACTGCCGACGGCGTCAACACCGACGCCGATCCGGACGCGGCGGGGGATGAGTCTGCGAAGGGCTGGTGGGCACGGGTCCGGGACCGCATCGACACCGAAACCGACTACTACGCCGACAGGTGGCGGGCACGCCCGCTGCGGGACCGCCACCTGTACGACACCAGCACCGGTGACACCGCCGACGGGCAGCAGGTTGACGGGCGCAGGCCGGTACCAGAACCCGACCTGACACCGGGCCACGAAGACGTTGACATCGACCTCGACGGCCCCGACCACAGCAAACCCACCGACGACAGCCCTCCACCACCTCGACCCGAACCGGATCCCGAACCCGCAGCCGGCGAACAGCAGCGGCCACCCATTCGGGTCACCGCCACCATCCTCACCGACCCACCCCACCAGCCGGCATCGCCGAAACCCGCACAACTTGGAGGACCGATGAGCAACGCACTCGACACCCGCCCCGGCAACGCCGTCACCGTCGTCACCGGCGTCGTCTCCGGCGCCGAAGCCGCCAACGCTCTGCAGCGCCGCCTGGCCGCCGCCACCGCCGCCTACGTCGCCGAACTGACCCGCATCGTCAACGGTGCCGCCGCCCTCGGCGAGCAGACCATCGGCACCGTCCAGATGTCCCAGAACTCGCGGGTCGTCGCGGCGATCGCCACCGCCGCGGAGGCCACCGCCGCTGCCAAGCACGCGGTCACCTCCTGCGACGCCGAAGTCAGCGCGGTCATCGGCCAGATCCGCCGCGAGTTCAACCGCATCAACAGCTAACCCACCAACACCGGGATCAGAGAAGGAGTTCGACCGTGGCAGTGACGACGCACCGCCCGGCGCCGCTGCCGAACGCGCCGGCACCAGGGCGGAACCACCACGGCGGCGGGGCACACGTCCCGCCGCCAGCCGGCGCGGCCAAGATGCAGAACTGGTACATCGACCAGTCTGGCCGTAAACACGGCATGCCGTACGAGGTGCCCGTCGACGGTGACGACCAGCGCACCCCGCACCGCCGCCACCAGTGCACCCACCAGCGGGTTGTCAACGGCGGCGGGAAGGAACGCTGCCCCACCACGATGTGGCTGCTGTCCGACCAGCGGGTCCACTGCCAGGACCACGGCAACCGGCTCGCCGAGGTGAAGGAACCGTCACGGCCCGGCGCGGTCGCCGCCGACGTGTGGCGCATGTACGGCCGGGCGGCGGCACCGTGGGCGATCCCTGCCGCGGCAGCTGTCGCCGACACGGCATTGGCGCTGGCCCAGCTCAGCCCCCTTGAGGTCGCGTTGACTGCGCCCGCTCTGGCGTCTGCCGCCTGGTGGGCACGCCGGCAGCAGCTCACCGCCGACGCAGTCAAGCACCGCCGTATCGAGAAAGGGCAGAAGAAGGGCCGCCGGGTCGAAGAGATCCGCCGCCGGGCACGGGCCGCCGGGATGCTCGGCGCAGAGGCCGGCGTGTGGGCGACCGTTCTCTCGGGCACCGACCTGTCGACGTGGCCCGGCCGGGCCGTGGCCGCCGCAGGGATGCTCCGCTGGGCGGCCGGGTCGGTGCCGTGGTGGGCTGCCGTCGAAGAACGCCGCAACCGCGGCACCACCACCCCCGCCAACGACACCCCGGCGGTGAAGGTTGATGTGCAGGCCGCAGCCGACCAGGCAGACGTGCAGATCGACCCCGTCGAGGTGGAGGCTGTGTCGACGTGGGCAACCAGGATCGGCTGCCCCGGCGGGCCGCTGTCCGGCACCGAACTCATCGACTTCCAACGCCTGCCCGGCTGCGACGTCAACGCCGAGTCCCGCACCCGCCTGCCGAACTGGGTCGCGAAAGTCGTCGCGAAGCAGGCCGGCACCATCAACATGAGGGAACAGCGTCCTACCCTGCGCGGCCGGATCGCCGCCGCCTACCACTGCACCTACGCCGACGTCAGTTTCACCGCCGACGAAGCCGACCTGAGCGTCGCCTGGGTGCGCGTCCAACCGGACAATGTGCTCGCCGAGACCAAGATGTGGCCGGGACCCGGTGCGTCGGACTGGAAGCGGGGCCGGTCCACGGTCGGCCCGTTCGACGACGGCGACCCGATCCACTACCAGTGGTGGACCAAGGGCGGAGCCGCCCATGATCTGATCTCCGGCTGCACCGGCTCCGGTAAGTCCGAGTTGGTGGCGCAGCTGCTGCTGGCGTCGCTGCACTCGCAAGGGTTGGTCATCGACTGGGTTGGTGACCCGCAGGGCGGCCAGTCGTACGGGGCGCTCAAGGACGCAGTCGATTGGTTTGCCCGCGACAAGACCGAGATCACTTTCCTGTTGTTGGCGGCGTTGAAGGAGATGTACCGCCGCAACGACGAGCTGGCCCGTAACAACATCAAGACGTGGCAGGCCAGCACGGCGATGCCGCTGCTGGTCCTCACCCTCGACGAGGTCCAGTCGTATATCGACGACCCGACCATCCTGGAGTTGGTCGAGAAGCTGGTCGGGCAGGGCCGTAAGTGCGGCATCAAGATGCGGCTGATCACCCAGATCCCGGCCGCCTACAACCTGGGCGGCTCCACCTACATCAAGGAGCAGCTGAAGGCAGGCCAGTCGCTGATCTTCCGGGCGATGACGGACATCGCCGGCCGGTCCGCGACCGACGGCGACTGCCCGATCGACCCCACCGAGCTGCCGGTGAAGTGGGGCAAGAACACCTGCGCCGCCGGGGACCCGACCGCCGGGCTGATGTTCGTACAAGGCGTCAACGGCCGCGACGTGTACGGCCGCGCCTACTGGACCGGCGACAACATGGACGTTTGGCTGGTCGACTACGAAGGCCAGTCGACGCTGTCCCCAGGAGTGTTCGGCCTGGAAGCGCAGATGGAGTCCGGCCCGCTGTGGGGGGACCGGAAGGAACGCGCCAAACGTGCCGTGCTCGCGGGCCGATCGGACGCAGATCTGTTGTCTGGCGGTAAGGCGTTGGAGTTGCTGGAGCAGGCTGCGGTCAGCGCGGCGCAGATCGAGGTGGTCACCGGCAGCCTGCCCGGACAGTCGCAGGGCGGCCAGCAGCCGAGACAGCAGGCGTCGCGTCGCGTCGAAATCCTCGACGCCGCACGGGCTGCGGTCGACGACCGCGGTCTGATCACGCGTGACGCGCTGATGGCCGAGATCGGCGGCCGGATCCCGGAGAGCACGGTCCGGACGCTGCTGACCGGCCTGGTGGAGGACGGCACCCTCCGCAGGATTCGTAACGGCTTGTACGAGCTGGACTCAGCTCGTGTCTGACCACGAGGAGACATTCATGCAAGACAACGTGGACCGGCTGATCGAGCAGGCCCATGCCGAGCTGGTGCGGGTCGACAGCAAAGCCCAAGGTGTGCTCACTGTGGCCGGGCTGGTGTTCGCGGCCGGTGCCGCAGTCGTTGGTCAGGCCGACCTGCCGACGGTGGCCTACAACATGGCTGCCGTTCAGCCAACTCGACCTGATCAACGACAAGGTCCGCACCTAGAACGACCCACCCGATCGGGTGACCTGCGAGAACTGCAAGACCCCGAGACGCTGACCGTCTCGGCAACCCACCCAACCCCTGAAAGGACCCAACCATGGCCATTCTGACCTGCCCGAAATGCGGCGAAAACAACAACTGGACGGTCCTCAACGCCGACCCTGAAGCCGGGTTCGCGTCCGGTACCTGCGGCTGCGGCACCCAGGTGTACGACCCGCACTACACCGGCCCCGACACTCACATCGGCATCCGTGTTAGCGGCATCGGCGCGATCGGTTCCGGCAGCAGCGTCAACATCCAGCGCTAGCCATCTGATGATCCCTGTGGCAGCCCGCCCGCGTCTGTAGTCGGGCTGCTGCGGAGACCGGCAGACCGCCGGCAGAAACGGAGAAGCGCGATGCGCCTGTTTAGCAAGAAGCCGGCCCAGCCGACCGACACCTACCGGCCGATACCCAGCAACGCCCGAACGATCGAGGAGTGGCAGCAGTGGGAGGCCGAACGTGGGTGCGTCACCTGTGAGCAAAAGGGATGCCACCGTATGAACCACAGCTACGGCCTGTGCGTCGACTGCAACTCGCCCTACTGCAACGGCGACGCCTGCCCCGGCGTCTCCGCGACCAGCCCCGGCATCACCTTCACCATCACCGTCGGCTAGCTCCCACCCACCACCACGATCGGAGATCCACCGTGCCCAACAACCCCCAGCCGGAAACGTTCGCGACCGCCCTCGACCGTGGCGACCACCACGCCGCCCTCAACATCCTGGTCAACCTGGCCAACAACGGCCAAGCCGACCAAGCCGCCGCTCTGCTGCAGGTCCTCGTTGAGTTGGCCACCGCTGGCCGCCACACCACTGTGGTGCAGCGCATCAACACGGTGCCGGCTGGTGCGACCGTCGTCGGCGTCCGTCTCGGCGATATCTGACAGGACCGCCGGTGACCGCCTCAACCCGCCGCATCCCCCGGCAACGCCCACCATCCCGTGCCCGACCGGTACGCCGCCGCGGCATCGTCTACGGCATCAACGTCATCCACCCACACACGGGGCAGGTGGTGCTCGGCTACGTCGGCAAAACCCGGCAGCAGCTCGCCGCACGCGAGCGGCAGCACCGCGAGGAGCAGCCGTGGGCTGACACGATCGTCGGCACCGCCTACGTGATCGCCGAACACCAGGCGTGGTCCGACGGTCAACTGGACCGGGCCGAGCAGACACACATCCGCCAACGGCAGCCGCTGTACAACATCGACCACAACCGGAACAACCTGACCAGAATCCCGCCGTGGCAGGCCATCGAGCAGCGGCAGGCCCGCGAAACAGCACGCGGCAACCCCGGCTGGATGCCCGGCAAACCGGTTGCCCGGCCCCGGTCGGCGTGGTCGAAGTGGTGGCGACGCAACGGCTGGAAACTCGTCATCAACGGAGTTGTCTGGATGGCCGCCGCAGCAGTGCTGATGCTGGTGTTCGGCACCAACGCGAAGGGTGCCGCTGTCGGCGCGACCGCGACAGTCATCGTCCTGTCGGGGTATGGACGCTGGTGGGGGCGTCCCCGACGGGTCAGGTCTCGCCGACGGCGGTCCCGGCGGTGAACGTCGCAGAGTGGCGGCGACGTGGCGGTGTCAACCCGGACGCAGCCGAGGGAGCACCATACCGGTGGCTCGCCCACCGACACGGCGACGTAATCGCCACCGGCCCTCACTGGCACGGCCGCGACGCCCGGCACGTCGCCGAGATCCGGCTTGCCGATCTGATGGCCGACCCCGACAGCAAGCCAACGGACGCCGCAGGGATCGTCGTATGGGCGTGGCCATCCGGTCGGCCGTCCCAGCGGGTAGAGGTCCGCGCCGACGACTGGATCGCTCACCGGTTCTCCATCGGCGCCTGAACACACGAAACGGCCCCGGCAGCACCAACGCTGCCGGGGCCGCTCCACACCCACACGTCAGAGCCGGTGCAACTCCCACACCCCCGACGCCGGCCCCTGCTCCCGCAGCTCGTACGCCGAACCCTCCTGCAACACGACGATCCCGCCGCCGGTCGGCAACGCGCCGACGAACTGGCCGTCCATCGCTTCAATCAGCCGGTACACGTGGCTCCGGTCGGTCCACGTGTCACCGGTGACCCGCCAGCCCACCCCGTCGTACGCGACTCGGTACACGACACCGGACTGCATCCAGTGATGCCAGATCCCGTCGTTCCGCAGCGGCGTCCCAGCGGGCCGAGCCCACATCTGCGGCAGGTCACTGCCCTGCTGCTCCTCGGAATGGTCGAGCAGCAGCGTTCCGAGCATGGTCGCGGTGGTCATCGTTCGTCTCCTTCGTAGATGGTTTCGTTCCGGTCACCGGGCAGCACCGTGACCATCACGGCGACGACCCGGCCGTCTGCTGTGCGCCTGACGCGCACGTGTTCCAGCACCGCCACACCGGCACCCAGCATGAACAGGTCAGCTTCATCTGCTGTCGGTGGACGTGCCCGGAGCCGGTCCCGGTAGGTGCGCCACCCGTGCCCGGCCGCTTCCATCACCGCGTATGTGCCTGGCCGCACGTGCGCCGGCAACTCGATCGGGGTGCCGGCGACGATCCCCAACGGGAAGTACGTGTCGGCGGTGGTGTGCAACTGCTCGTTGACCCAGCGGAGCCGCCTGCGTGCGAGCACCGGCGTCCCAGGGTCGACTTCGAGGAGGTCAGCGATCTGCCCGTCTGCGAGCAGCGTTTCGGTGCGGATCTGCTCCTGCGGGTCGCGGCCCTGGTGGCGGATGCCGTTGGACCACGAGTCGGCGGGGGTGACGTCGGTTGCGGTGTTCCGCTCCGGGGTGGACGCCACCCATTGGAGCAGGTTCTGGCTGCGGGTCGCCCAACCTTGGCCGCGTGCGGAGGTGATGAGCCCTTCGGCGGCGAGTTCCCTGAGCGCTGCGCGAATGGTCGCCCGGCTGACCTTGAACTTGGTGACGAGGGCGTGTTCTGGTGGCAGCCGTGTGCCCGGCTGCAGGTTGGCGACGTGGCGTCGCATCTCTTGGGCGACGCCGCGGTAGAGGACTGTGCTCATCGGCCTCCTCTTGGGCTGTCCGGGCCTGTGAACTTGGCGAGTTGTTCGGACAGCATGCCAAGTGGTTGACCCATTGTGGCCGGCGTCTATACCGGATTACCGTCATCGTACGGCTTGGCCGCCAAGTAGCACAGGCATAACAAGGCGAACAGGTTTCGTCTTGCGTGACTGGGGACGTATCGCCGCGAACGTGGTCAGCACCCGAAATTCGCGCCGCTGATACGTCCCCACCCTGATCGTGGGTGCGGCACCTGAGGTTCCCCCGTGCCGCAGGAGCCGCACCCACCCCCACCACGGAGAGGGGCAGCGAGTGGCATTCTGGAAACGGCCTACACCCGACCCGGTCGGTCCCGGCCCGGCCACCGACTTCGGCGGTCGACGCGGCTGCTGGGCAGACGGCGCGGCACTATCCGAACAGCCCCAGCCCACACCGCCGGCCGACACCCCCACCGACGACCACCGACGCAACCCGGCGGCCCACCGGTGACCGGCGTCGAAACCCTCACCCACATTCGGGACATCCAGGCCGGCAGCTTGATCCCGCTGTTCGGTGGCATCGTCGAGGTCCACCTGGTCGCGGACCCACCTGACGGTTTCCCAAGTGCCGTCGCCATGTGGGTCACGCCCCTCGGCCATCGGCCCGACGGGTCCACCCCGTCCGAGACGATGGTGTTGATGCCCGCCGACGCGCAACTCCTCGTTGTGCCGGGAGGTGGCCGCCGGTGACGTCCATGGACCCGGGGCCGGTGTCCCGCGACGACGCCGCCGAAGCATCCGAAGCGATCCTCGCCGCACACCGGGCGGATAGGAAGTGCTGGCGCTGCCCGGCTGACGGCGGGGTGTGCCCGGCCATACCGGACGCCGGCCGACGTCTCGCAGCGATCCGCGACGAGCTCAACGACGACCACCCTGATCATCCGCTGTTCGACTGGTGGCCGGGCGGAGTACGGGAAGCGCTGCGGACCGGCGGCGCGGTGCTGGTCACCCGCGACAACCCGCCCCGCGTCCTCGCCCCGGAGGAACCGGCGTGACACGGCGCGGGGTGGTGCATCTGGTGTCCGGGCATGACCCGCACCAGCCGTCGTGGGACTGCGTCAAGTGTCCCGGTGACAAGCCGTGGCCGTGCGACACGGCCAGGGAAGAGATTGCCAAGCTGCCGGGCCGGGGTGCCACCCGGATGGGGGAGCTGATGGAGGCGGCGTTCCGGGATGGGCTGCGGTTGCCGGCGGGGGAGATGTGGGAGCGGTTCATCGCCTGGACCGGAAAGGACAGCGAAACGGCCAGCGACAGAGGCTGATACGCCCCGCCGCCGGCCGCCCACATTCCTGCTAGTCGATCGCTATCGCGTGCTCCTCCAGCAGGCTTGCGGCTGCCCGCTCGACCAGCTCAGGCTCGCTCCAGACCGGACCCACCCCTTGCACCAGCACCCGGTTGACGTGCAGCATTGCCCTACCGAACTGCTCCCGATGTGCCATGCCCACCCGTGCGAGCTCCAACAGCGGCGGCATTCCCGGCGCGCTGTACCCCCACTGCTGCACGTGGCGGTACAGGGCCATGCCAGCTTGCCGTCCGGGCTGCAGGTTGCGGCCGATCGTCGAGATCGGCGTGAACACCGCTGCCGTCAACGCGTCGACCAGTTCGACGACACGCTCGTCACCGTCCGCTTCTGGCAGTGTCTCCAGTGCCAGCCGGAGCGTGCGTGCGGCCAGGTGCCCGGCGAACAGCGGCAGCCGACAGTACGCGGCGTCCAGCACGTCCGTGTCTCTGCGATGCCAAGTCGTTCCGTGATGCATCATCAGCCGCTGCAACGGCGTGTATTCGAGCCACCGGCCTTCCTCCTTCCGGTGGGCGTAGGCGACCAGGATCTGCGCCCACTGGTACTCATCCTTCTGCGGCACCAGCCAGCCCGGCATGCGCTTGGCGAGGCCGGCAGGCCGGGGATCGACCAACATCAGGTTTGTCATCGGGACTCCTCAGCCGAGTAGGCCGGACAGGGTCTGCGGGCTGATGCCCAACCGCTCAGCGGCTTCCTTCTGCGACCCGAGCCGCACGGAGACCTCCCGTGCGACACGGACACGCGACTCGCGGATGTCCGCCAGCAGCCGCGACCGGATCAACTCCGACACCGCCTGCTGGGCTTCCGCCAACTCGGCCAGGTCGTCGATGTCCATCCGGCCCAACTGCTCCCGCGTCCGCCGCAGGTGCTCGGAAACTTCGGCGACCATCTGCGCAGCGACGCCCAGCGGCGTCTCGACGTCGGTGGCGTGGTCGCCGTTGTCGGCGTACACGATGGCGGCGGCGGCCGAGGGCGTCAGGTGCGCCCAGAACTCGCCGCGCGAACCAACCGAGGTCCGCACCCGCAGCAGCCACGTTCCGCCGGCCGCGCGCCACACACTGTGGCGCTCGTTCGATCCCTCGTTGACCGTGTGCTCGGCGACGATCTCGGTGGCGTCGTCCATGTCGAACCACCACGCACTGGTCCAGTGCGCGATGTCGGTGTCGTCGCTGCCCGCGTCGTCGGTGACGACCCGCCACGTGTCCCCGGACGGGGCCTGGTACTCGCCGTGCTCGTTCCGCAGTTGGTAGGTGGTGCCGTACTGCGGGTCGGGGGTGGTGAGTGCTTCGCAGCAGTCGTCGTCGAGTTCTTCGCCGTCGAGCCATCCGTGGATGTCTTCGGCGGTGATGGCGATCAGGTCGGTTGGCCAGCCGCCGGGGGTGACCCTGGATTCCCAGCCTTCGTCGGTGAGGACGAGTGCGGTTTCGGCTGGGTTGCCGGTGTTTTCCGCGTAGTTGTGCAGTTCGCGGATCATCTCGGCCGTGATGGTGTGCATGGTGTTCTCCTTCGAGTCGGCCTCAGAGAGGGGGACTGGCAACGAAACTACGGGGTACCCCGTAGTTTGTCAAGGTAGATGCCTGGCAGACGTGTTTTTGCTGGTCAGATCCGATGTCTGGGTGGCATCCCTACCCACCTACCACCCCCCGCTAGTAATTATTAGAGGGGGGTGGTAGGTTTCTTGGCATGACAGTCATCCCGTACTGGACACCCATCGTCCGCACCCCCGAGCAGCAAGCCGAGATCGACCGAACCCGAGCCGAAGACGAAGCCCGAGCCGCAGCCGCCCGTGCAGCGAACACGGCACTCACCGCCCGATGCGAAGCCGAAGGAACCCGGATCTACATCCGCTACGGGTTCGCCCGCAGCGGATACCGATCCACCAACCACCGCGACAACCGACTCGAAGACGGGCTGTCGTGCTACGCCGCATACCGCCTCCCCGACGGCACCCTCGTCCTCGACATGCGCGGGGTCGACTACTTCAGCTTCCTGTTCGGCGGCTTCGCCGCACGGCAGGCATACGAGGTCCGCAGCAAACAAGGCCCCATCTGCGTCGGCTCCGATGGCGAACCCATCATCGCCCGATTCACCCTCAAGAAGATCAACCTTCCCGAAGAGACGCAGGTCATCCACTGATGGACACCACCACCGCCGGCTACAGCATCGAACCCGAAATCCTGGCCGCCCTCGTCGAACAGTTCCGTACCGACGTCGCCGACCTGGCCGACGAACCCGACCCGTCCGCCCGCTACGTGGCGCTCACCGCCGAGCAGGCACGGCTGCAGGCCATCCACGACGCGATCGTCGGCGAGCTGAAACACCAGCGTGGCCTCGCCGTCCGCCAACTCATGAAGGACTGCGGCTACAACCAGACCCAGGCGGGGGAGGCTCTGCAGATCGGCCAGTCGCGCGTCTCGCAGCTCCTCGCCGCCGTCCGCCCCCAGGACGGCGACAAGTGACCGCCGCGCACCTCGACCCCGGCCGCCGCCACGACATCGTCCTCGCGTTCGACGTCACCGACGGCAACCCCAACGGCGACCCCGACGCCTCCAACCAGCCCCGTGTCGACGACGAAACCGGCCACGGCCTCGTCACCGACGTCTGCATCAAACGCAAAATCCGCGACACCGTCGCCACCGTGCACGGCGACGACCCCCGCTACGGCATCTTCATCGAAGCCGGAAACGCCCTCCGGCCACGCGCCGACCAGGCCCGCACCACCGCACCCGACGACCCGAAAGCGTGGCTGTGCGGGCGGTACTTCGACCTGCGCATGTTCGGCGGGGTCCTCACCGGCGGCACCAAGGTCACCCCGTTGACGTGGCGCGGCCCGCTGCAACTCGGCTTCGCACGCAGCCTCGACCCCGTCCTGCCCTCCGACCACGCCATCACCCGCATCACCCAAACCAGCCAGGAAGACATCGACAAAGGCGAAACCACCGAGATGGGCGGGAAATGGACCATCCCGTACGGCCTGTACCTGCAACGCTGGTCCTACTCGGCGCCCCTCGCCGCGAAGACCGGCGTCACCTCGGACGACCTGGCCGCCCTCTGGCGTGCCGCCACCGACATGTTCGACCACACCTCGTCGGCGGCGCGCGGTGTGATGCAAACCGTCGGCCTGTGGGTGTTCACCCACCCCGACCCGTACGGGGTCGCCCCCGCCGGAGCACTGGCACGCCGCATCCACATCGACCGCACCGACCAGGCGCGACCAGCCCGCGCCTACACCGACTACCAGGTGCAGGTCCGCGACAGCGACCTGCCCGCCGGGATAACCGTCACCCCGCTGGTCAACGCCTGGGAGCAGTGGTGACCGACACCAACAGCCCCGCCCCCAACCGGCTCATCAACGAGGCGCACCGGGCCGCCAAGCGGTTGGAGTTCGCCGCGATTGGCCAGGCCGGCGCCACCGGAATCGCCGCCTCGAAACTCATCGACCACCCCGACAGTTGGCTGCTGTGGCTCGGCGCAGTCACCGCCGTGCTCACCGTCCCAGCCACGTGGATCTGCCGCAACCGGCAGCTAGACCGCGCCCACTGGCTCGCCACCACCGACCAGTGGTGGAAGCAGCTCGACGAGATGCCACGCCGGGAACCGTTCCCGGCGCTGGTCGACTGGATCGATACGCGGACCGACCACGTACGAAAGCTCGCATCCAGCCGGCGGAGCCTGCTGGTCGGTCGTCGCGTATCCGCCGACCCGCAGAGCCGGCGGCCAGCAGAGGGCTAGCCACCCCGGAAACACGAAAAGCCCGGCCCGACCCCTGCCTGCGCGGCGGGTGGTCGGGCCGGGCTCTCTTTCGCGGAGTCAGCCAGCGTTGATAATCGTTGGCACAGCAGCTACGCACCGCCTGCCAACAAAGAACTGAACCTCGGAGTTGGTGACCCCTACATCCACGGGGACCATGTTAGCCGCAGAGACGGGTCGTCGAAGCTCATAAACCATGTCAGGCAGGCCCACGCCTGCCTGACAGCTCGCGCCTACCTGGCCCGCGACAGAACGGGCGTCACCTTGCACCGAGCCGAGATAGTGCCAGACTGCAAGCCACTGCCCGGACGGCTGCTCCATCATCCGAACTTTGTTGGGGTCGACGATCTCGTGCATAACGCTCTCTTCTTCTCGTTGAACAAATAAAACCACCCGGCGAAGACCATCACTCAACGGCGTCTGCCGGCACCGGCGAGGAACGCCAGCAGCAGACCGAACCCGCCGGCAGCCCACTTCGGCCAGTCCGCGCCAGGGTCGACCGCCACAGCCGCCATCACGGCGATGAAGCCGAGCGCGAAGAACGCCTTCACTAGCTGTTCGCGGCCTTCAACCGACGGTCGATCTCGTCAACGACGTCGTTGCTCACCCGGAGCCACTCGTCGGGGTCGAGGTCCAGCCCGGCGGGCTCCGCGTGCAGGAAGTATTCGTTCGCGTCCACGTAGTCGTGGAGTTCCTGGAAACCGGTCGGCTTCGCCGGGATGACGCCTTCGGCGGCGTCCTTGCGGATGTCTGCCATGGCCCGCTCGACCCACTCGGTGATGTCGATCATCTCTGTCTCCTCAGTTCTCGGCTTGCTGGATGAGACGCCGTCCGGCGGACAGCATCTTGTAGAAGTTGGTGCGGGTTTTGTCGTTGTAGCCGAGACTCCCGGCTAGGTCCTGTCGAGCCTTATCGAACTTTTGTTCGGTGCGCATCTCTTCGGACAACATCCTCGCGGCAAGGATGGCAAGGGCGTCGCTGACGTCGCTATTCGGGATGGTGCGGACCCAGCGCAGCAACTCGAAGGCTTCCCGGGTACCGGCGTCGTCGGCAAGTTGCAGTAGCCCGTCGAGCCCGTCGTCGGGTGTGGGTAGCCTCGTGAATTGGGTCATTTCGTTTCTCCTTGGTCTGCGGTGTTCACCGCCCACCAATAGTGAGTCCGCCGAACTTGGTTTGTCAAGTTCGGCGGACTCGGCAAGGTGTGTGCAGGCTAGACGTCCACCAACCGCACACCCCGAAGCTGCCCTACAACCTCACGAAGCGTCGTCACATCAGCGACAAGGCCCCGCTACGCAGCAGCCAACCCACAGCATCGCGACCATGATCACCTTCCACGCCCCGCCGGACCACAGCCCGGCGAGGCATAGGAGACGATCAGGAACCGATCGCCTGACGACCCCCACCACCGACACGCGAACCACCTAGGTCCGCACGCCGGCCAGCTGCGCGACCCTCCGCCGCACCAGCGCTACCCCGCCGCATCGGCCGCACCGACACCCGCGGGTACACCTCCTTGAACTTCGCAGCCACCAACGCGTTGCGGTCCCGCAGCGCCACAGCAACCGAACCGCTGGTCTCACCGCATGCAGTGCGCTGCCGCTGCGCGTCCTCTCGAGCCCGCACCTCCAACGCCTCCAGCCGCTCCATCACCTGCACCGCGTACCCGTAGTAGAAGTTCTTCGCGAACGACACCGCCGACGTCCCCGCCGGCCGGTCCACGGCCGCCAACTCCCTCGCAAGCTGCACCAGCAGAGACCCGAACAGCATCTCCACACGGTCAAGGGTGGACTTCGCGCCGAACAGATGCATCTGCACATCCGACCGGCTGCGATCGGTCCTGACGTTCGGCACCCCCAACGGCTTACACATCGCGACCAACAACAGGGCCTTGTCGAGCGCATACGGCCCCGGAATGTCGACGCGCCGGTCACCGATCTCGTCCACGACCTGCCCCGACGCCGACAGCATCAACTGATCCACACCGTAGGTAGCCATCAACTCAGTGGCCTTCGCCGTGAACAGCCGCGCCTCATCCGGGCCGACGCCCTCAGCCTTCGCCAGCAGCTTCCGGATCTGGTCGACCTTCTTCGCGACCTGCTCCGGGCTAGGTGCCTCGAACCGGGTCACCGCCTCCATGAAGGCATCCAAGTCCAAGTCTGCGTAGTCCATTGATTCTCCCCATTTGTTCAGGTACCGGTCTCCTTCGCCGGTGCCACTCGTCGTCACCCTGACCCCAACCTTGGAAGCAGGGCGACGGCGGGCGGCACCGGCCAGAAAAGAGCTGTCAGCCTTCCCTAGCCGGTGAACACCTCAGTCGAAACTGTCAGTTGTGGCCGTGTTCGGCCTGCGCGGCTCGCAGCGCCTCCGCCATCCGCTCGACGAACGCCGCCAACTCTTCGTAGCTGCCCGCCCAGGACGGCCCGCCGTCGTCCGGGTCACCGACCGTCAACGCCCACGGCGTGGGCCGGTCGTGTCCGGCGTACACGTGCATCGGGTTCCACTCGGCATCCGGGTGGAACACCTCCACCTGATCGGGCACCTGGAACGGGGTCAACGGGTCGTAGGTTCCCATAGCAAATCCTCCATCCTTATCGTTGGATCGGTTGGTGGGCTACGGAGCACGTGTTCCGTAGCCCACCAACCGGCTAGGCGAATGCGTCCGGGCCGAACAGGTCCGCGAACTCCTTGGCGATTTCCTGCTCCATCAACTCCGCGAACAGCGAACTGACGTCGGCGATTTCCTGCTCCATCAACTCCGCGAACAGCGAACTGACGTCGTCGTCATCCGGTTCGGCAACGTCGACCACCGACGGTTCCGGCTGCACCGGATCCGATGACCTCGCCGCCACACTGTCGGCGGCCTCCACATTCCCCGCCATGTGGCCGTGCGTCGCCTCGTCCTGCAACGCCGCGTCGATCTGGTCGAGCCGCGCCAACGCCGCCGTCAACTCGGCCTCATCAGCGAACGGCTCAGCCTGCGCCTGCCGCATGTTGCCGATCTCCACCCGCAACTCAACGGCCTTCCGCCGCAGAATCTCCGCCGCCCGGACAGCCTCACCGACCTTCTCGGTGAACTTCTCCACGATCCGGTCCGGCTTGTTGAACCGGCGCAGACGGAGCTCCACCGCGCCGCCACCACCGTCGATGTTGATCAGCGGCTCCCGGCCGCCGTCGCGGCCCTCCGACACCCAGTAGTCGGACGTCACCGTCAACCCGGCAACCACACCGCTGACCGGCCGGTACTCCTTGTATCCGTCAACCACTGCCAGCAGCGCCTCACGGTCGTCATCGGTGAACTCCGACAGGGCGTCGGCGATCGCCTGCCACGCCTCCGCATCCGATTCCATGTTGTCGGCGGACCCGACAGCTGACGGAATCTGACGGGTCATCCGCTGCACCGTGTTCCGGTGCTCCGCCTGCATCCCACGCAGCCGCTTGACGTCGGCCTCCACCTGGGCGCGTTCCAGCAGCAGCGGCTGGCCCGTCGCCGCCGCCTTCGCTGCGGCGAACCCGAGCACCTGATCCGACGCCACATCCTCCACCGTCCGGTCCAGGTTCCCGGACAGGATCTGAGTGATGAACCCGATCTTGCGTGACAGAAGCTGCCACATGTAGGCGTCGAACGTGCGGGTCGTCACGTACCGGTACACGTGCACCCGCTCGTACCGGTTCCCCGGCCGCAGACCGCGCCCGTCCCGCTGCTCCACATCCGCAGGCCGGTACGGGGCGTCCACGTGATGCATCGCGATAACCCGGTCCTGAATGTTCGTGCCCACACCCAGCTTGTCGGTAGACCCGAAGATCACCGACACCTTCCCGGCCCGGCACTCGGCGAACAGCTGCGCCTTCGCCGCATCCGTCTTCGCGTCGTGCACGAACCGGACACGGCCGACCTCCATGCCCCGGTCGACCAGCATCCGCCGCAACCGGCCGTACGTCTGCGGGTCGACCGCACCGTCAACGTCCTTCGGGGTGCCGATGTCGCAGAACACGATCTGCAACGAATCCGGCGCGTCCCGCCAGATCGCGGCGATCTCGTCAGCGGCCCGGTCCAACTTCCCCGGCTCGGGGTCGTTGATGCCGACCAGCGCCGGATCGGTCGCCATCCGGCGCCCGTCACCGCAGATCTTCAGCATGTTGTCGGCACCCTTGGCTACGACCCGGCCGCCGCTCTTGGCTTTCTCGACCCGCTCCACCAACTCTTCTGAGTACTCCCGCTGCAGCGTGGTCGGGTCGACGGCGATGATCCGTTCGTGCGCCGCCGGGCGTTTCAACCCCAGCTGTTCCGCCGTGCGGATGTCGGCGACCTGCGACAGCAGCAGCCGCAACTCGGGGGCGTTGACGAACAGCGCCGGACGGGTCTTGAGTTGGAACTGGCCGCCGTCCACGGTCACGTCCACGGAGGTGACGAACTGGACGTAGGCGGCAGCCCACGCATCAGCCGAACTCAACCCGATCTGCTTGAGGTACTGCGGCATCGTGTAGTGCAGGATGACGTACAGCTCCAACATGGTGTTGGTGACCGGTGTGCCGGTGAACAGGGCCGCATACCGGCCCGAACCGCGCCTCGACAGCCACGTCAACTTGACGTCCATGTCGGTGGCCCGCTTCGACGGACGCACCGAAAACCCGTCCGTCCGGGACGGCATGGCCAGGTTCTTGTAGTAGTGGAACTCGTCAACGATCAGGTAGTCAACGCCCAACTGCTCGAACGTCACCCCAGCGTCACGGCCTCGGGCCTTGTGCCGCAACTCCCGCACCTGAGTCTTCAAGCTGTCGAGGCGCCGCGCCACACCCTTGACCATGCGGCCTTCCATCCGCCCGTCCGGAGCCGCGTCGATCAACGCGTCCCGCAGATCCTCCGTCTGGTCATCCAGGTAGGCGGCCTCGGTCTCCGGAGCGACCGGCATCGCGTTGAACGCCGAGTGGGTGATGATCACAACATCCCAGTCGCCCGTAGCGCAGCGAGCCGCGAACGACCGCCGGTTCGCGCTGATCGTCTTCGCCGACGCCGACAGAATCCGGGCAGCCGGGAACAACTGCCGAAACTCCCGATCGATCTGCTCGATCAGATGGTTCGGCACCACCACCAGCGGCTTCCGCGCCAACCCGGACTGGCGCATCTTCATCGCCGTCATCGCCATCGACGCCGTCTTACCCGCCCCGACGGGATGCCCGCACAGAGACGCCGGCGTACCCAGAGCGCGGGCCACGTAGTCGAGTTGGTGCGGGTACACCTTCGCCGCGAACCACGGCGCCAACCCACGAACCGTGATGTGGCGGCCGTCGAACTTACGTGCAACCTGCGAGTTGTAGCGCTGGTTGTACAGCCTGACAAGGTCATCACACCGGTCCGGGTCCTCCCACACCCACTGAGAAAACCGCTCCCGAATCTGCTGCTGCTTCTCCGACGCGACCAGCGACGCATCCGGGTCCTTCCGCTTGACCTCCCTCCCGTCAACCGTGGCGACCCGATACACCACCGGCGTCTTACCGTTCAGCGCCAACTCGATCAGCCGGTAGCCGTCCACCTCCGGCGTGCCCCACTTGGCGGTGGCGGCGACCGTGAGCCGCCGAGGCCCGTCCACCTCCCACTGGTTGCCCGCCTTCACATGCTTCACAGACGCGGCGTACCCCAACAACTCCTTGATGAACTGCTCCACATAGTGCTGAGCGATCCACGGCGCACCCAGGTTCGCCGTGATCTCACCCGGCCGCAACCAGCGGGGAAGAACCTTCTCCAACGCCTCCACGTTGGCCCGCCACCGGCCGTCACGCTCCGACGCTGCGACTGCAGCAGCGTGCTTGGCCCGCACATCCCCCGACAGGTACTCGTCGGCCGTCACCCACCCGCCGGACTGCGGGTCCTCAAAGACCGCACCGGCCAGCATGGCGACCGCCTCCGACTCGGCCACACCAAGCCGACCGGCGATGTCGTCGAGCAGGACCCGACCGGCGTGCTGGTCGAGACACAACGCCAACGCCTCCTGCGGGTCCGACACCCTGTCCGGCACCACATGCGGCCGGTTCTGCCGCTCCACGAGAATCGGCGCCGGCTCACCCACACCGGTGTTGTCGTCGAACACCTCCAGGGCGAACGTCAACGCCGAATCCGGGTCGTGCCGGAACCCGCCCATCGTCGGATTCCGCCGCGAATACGTCGGCAACCCCGTCTCCGGATCCGCCGGGCCTTCCACCAGCTTCGACCGGTTCAGGTAGCCGAACCGCTTGACATACGCCGCGTAGGCGGCACGCGCCGCAGCACGCGTCGGCTCAATCTCGGCGTCGGCCCGCCAGTGCTCCGCCTCCAACCCGATCAGCCGCACCGCCAGGTCACGCAGCCGCAGCAACGCCACCAGCTCGTCACCGGCCTTCTTGACCGGTAGCGGAACCTCACGGCCGCCGGTAACCACCGTCACCTCCGGACGGCCACCCTTGGCCCTGGGCTCGATCAGCCGCATCGACCCCTCATGCCGTCCGTCGGCGGTCACCACACCGGCCGTGTCCAGCGCGGCGACCTCGGACGACGCAGCAGACCAGCCGAGTCCGCTGCCCAGCGCCTCCGTCGCCAACTTCCGCAACGCCACCGGCAACGCCACCTGCAACGGCAGGTCACCGTCACGCCGGTTCACGACCAGACTCAGCCCGTACTGGCTCGTCTTCCCCTGGGTCATCTCCCCGAGGACCATGTCCGGCCGTTCCACCCACCAGTCGTTGACGGTGGTGCCGTACGTCCAAGACGGCGTCGCCGACGTCTCGAACCAGCGGTAGCCGCCGCGTGACTCTTCGGGACTGCGCTTGCGGAGGATGACCACGTCCGCCAGTGCTTCCGTGCCGCCTTCCAGGCCGCCGTTCGGCAGCCGGACCGCACCGAGGAAGTCCGCCATTTCGGCGATCTCATGCCGGTGATAGTCGCCCGAGTCCATGCTGTACCGCGAGGTCAGCAGGACGGCGACACCACCCGGCGTCAACGCCTTCACAGCCCGCCACAGGAAGTAGTTGTGCAGCGACCACGTCACCGCACGCGGGGCGACCGGATCGAACACCCCCACCTTCCCGAACGGCACATTGCCGACCACAGCCGCGAACTGCGACGGCAGGCGGGTGCCCTCCAACTCACCCCGGATCACGTTCGCCTGCGGGTACAGCAGCTGGCAGATCGCCGCCGATGTCGGATCCCGCTCCACACCCGTCAACTGGGCACCGTCCGGGGCGGTCGCGAAGAACCGGCCCGACCCGCAGCCCAGTTCCGCCACCGCGCCGCCGGTGAAACCCAGCTCCGCCAACACCTGCCACATCGCCGACGCCACCGGCTCCGGCGTGTAGAACGCGTTGTACGTCGCCTGCTCGCCGGCCCGGAAGTCGTCGGCGGACAGCAGCGCCTGCACCTGATCGGAGATGTCGCCCCACGTCTCATCCTTCGGGGCGAACACCGGCGCCATCGGACCCCAGCCCGGCCAACCGGCGAGCGTTTCCCGCTCGCCGGGGGTCGGCTGACGCATCTCCGCCCGCACTCTGGCCAACACTTCCAACGCGGCGACACCCTGCCTCGCCCGACCGATTGGGCCGAGACGGGCCACCTTCTCGTCCACAACAACCTCCCAGCAAGTACACCGAACTTGACAGTGGGCACAAAACATCCAGTAATGCCCTGGCACACTCCCGAACCCCCGCACCAAGCGACGCGGGAACTCGGGGCAGTGTCAGCGCTCCACAACCGCCGCAGGGTCCACACCGGCCATACCAGCGTGAACCCTGCGAACACAGGCACAATCAGGCCGCGACCGGCACCGCCACACCCGGCGTCGCCATAACCACACCCGCCAACATGAGCTCCGCCGCCTGGCGGAACTCATCCGCCACCACGAACGTCACCCGCAGAGTGCGGGCCGACTTGTCCACATAAACGTGCGCCTCGAACTCACCACCCAGCCCGCGCAACTTCGGCGCCACCTCAGCGTTGATCCGCCGACGCACCTCGGTCGCCGTCTGACGGGGACGCGCCCCCGCAGCCAGGTCGAACACGTCCGGCAGCACCGGCGCCGCCTTCCTCTGCGCCGACACCTTCGGCTTCCCGGCCGTCGCCGGCTTGCGCTCACCGGTCCGCTTCCGCCGCACCGGCGCCGGCTCCGGCTCCACGTCTTCGACAACCCGGCCCATCGAGCGGCAGGCCACCCCGTCGAGCTTGTTGTGCGGCCACGGCCGACCTTCGGCCGAGTGCAACACGTCGTCCTGCCCGCAGCCGACGCACTTGCGGAACTCACCCACGGGCACCGGCAACACCGGCTCCACCGTCGGCCCCACCCACTGCCGCACCAACTCGCCCTGCGCAGCCCGCGCCCTGACGGCAAACTCCCGGTCCGCCGGGTACACGACCGTGTCGGCGCGCTCGACGTCCCGCAACTCCTGCCCGTCCTCGCCCTGCTCCGCCGGCACCACAACCGGACTCGCCGGCACCTCACGCACACCACCCGGCTGATGCCCGTCGAGGAACACCATCGGCATACCCGTGTTCGGCCCGTCCACGATCTGCGACTGCCGCAGCCGCACGGTCTCCCCGCAACCGCACTCACACGGCATCCCGGACATGGTCAGATTCCAGTTGATCTGGTTCATCGCAGCCGACCGCCGACGGGCACGCCGCAACAGCTCCGCATTCGACAGCTTCGGCTTCACCTCGCCACCGGTCTCCGGGTCAACGTTGCTGATTTCACCCAACGTCACCCGGAAACCGGCCGACTCCAGCGCACGCTTCGCCGCCAGGATCCGGGGCATGTCCGCGCCCCCACCCTTGGCGCCCTTGATGTACCAAACCTTCTTCACCCCGTACCACGACCAGCCCGCACGCAGGCCACGCAGAACCGAGTTCACCCCGTCGCCCTTGCGGGTGCCGTGAATGTTGGTACCTTCGGCCACGCTGTGCGTGATGGTGAGCCCGTCTGCCGCAACCGGTGCAGGCTCTGGCTGAGACACCTGCGGTGCGACAGCCGGCTCAACAGCCTTACCCCGCTTACCGGCCTTGTCCCGGTTCTGTTCGATCGTTTCCAACAAACTGGCACAGTCGCCCGAACCGTAACGCGCGTCTGGGTCGACAAGCTGCGCCGCCCTCACCGAAGCCAGCGCCGCATCCGGGTCGCCACCGTCAAACTCCACGTGCGCCCGGTCGATCAACGCCCGCCCCACCGACGCCCTTGCATCGATGTTCGCCTGCCGCTGCTCAGCCGTCGCGGTCAACCACTCAGGAGACCGCTCCACTTGATCGGCGACAACCGCCCATACCGCCTGCAACGTGTGCCTGTCGGTCACCTTCGACAGGACACCTTCCGACAAGTACCGCGCTACAGATTCCCTGCTACCGCCCACCAGCGGCGATGCGAAGATCTGCGCGGAGTGGTCCTGTACCGCGTTGCGAACCCGTGCCAGGTCGACATCGGGCAACTCCGGGATCGGTGCCGACCCCACTTCTTCCGGCGTGGACTCCACAACCGGCTCCGACGACACCTCAGGCACGGACTCAGCGACCGGCTCCGGGTCGGCCTGGGCCACCGGCTCCGCCGACACCACCGGCCCCGAACCGGCCGAAACCAGCCCCGCCCGCTTCGAAATCGCCGCCCGCAGACCCGCCCACGTCGCCTGACTCGGCAACGACGCGTTCGGCCACTTCGCCTCACCCTCGTCAACGAACACCAGCGCGGCAGCCCAGTCCTGACGCTTCCACGCCGCCGCAACATCCTTCGCGATGTCCATCGGACTACGAACAGCAGCCATGACAAACCCTTCCCTACGACCTACGGACACGAACCACCCCCCGTTTGGGGAACCGCAGCCGACGAAACGCCGACCACGGAGGCACAAACGGGGTCCCGGATGGGCACGTCGGCCGGTGCGGTACACGCCCACACCGGCCGACGGCCAAAAATCGACAACACCCCGCCCTATCGGACGGTAAGCACTACGCACGTCGGGTCGCTACATCCGCTCGCACGTCCGAACTCTGGAGACTTTCCTAGGTGCCGCCCGTACAATGCGGGCGGGATTTTGGCGGAGGATTCCCCGTGGACACCTTTTGGTAATCCACGGGTCGTGGCGTGTAGAGCTCAGATAACCTCATTTCTTCCGATCCACATCCGTGCGATACGGACATGCACGCCCGCTACTCTTTGCAAGCAAAGAGGTCCCGGCGCAACCGCAATGCCTAGTACTCATCCCACTAACACGTATCCGCCGCCGTGCTTACCAGCACGCCTGCCACAATGCAGACTACGGATACATCTTCGTCTCAACCACTAAAGTCGACTGGCACTTAGTCTCGGAAGTATGGAAAACGTGGGCCTCACGCCGTGCGGACAAGCCGCACTCTTCCGCCTGTCGCCACCAAAACGTCAACATGGGTAGGACGGCACACTATGGAATTCTCAATGAACAGATACCCAGACCGACAGACCCTTGTCGTCGACCCTTCCTAGGGGCACCCCGTACGCGTCACAGCGCAGACATTGCAGGTAGTGGTCACACGGACCGCCTGACACGTCACACTCACCGCTACGTACCGCAGGCTTCCTAGCCAGCTGGTGACCGCCACCGCGACTAGCCGTGCCCCCGCCAAGCGGGAGACAGCTCACGTGGCCACGATCCGGGTGCCACAACGCCCGCACATGTCGGGTGCTGTGCCGTGCCCGTCGGTTCGCTAGCCGTTCTGTTCGGTTCTCAAAAAACACTTTCCAGCCAATGAAGGCCAGACGCCTGCCCGCACATGTCGGGTATGGCGCTTGCTTTCGGCCTGTCTTGCGCCGTTGGTTCGTTAGCTTGCCCTACCGCCTACCGGCTGTCAAGTCCGGCGAACTTGATTGCGTTCCCTAGCCGACCCAAACACGTTGGGACCTGCGACTAAGTTGCCGCTAGTACGCCTAACACAAACAGCCGGGAGCCAGACCAAACAACCCAACTCCCCAGCTCCGCCGCCCGACCCGTTTCCGGCCCGTTCGGCGTTGCCACATCAGTAGGCCACAACGAACCGACCGTGTCAAGTTCGCCGAACTTGATACGGATGGCAATCCCACTACACGCGCGCGTCTTCCTGTTAGAGCACAACCGGCAGCAACAAAAACCGTCGACGAACCAACCTGCCGACACGTGGCGCCCTGGGTGCCGGCACCCGTCGACGAGGACACAGCCGCGAGCTGTCAGCGTCGACAACTCACCTCACGGCACCCACACACCCAGGGGGGCCACCCCCACCCCCCCCACGCGCCGCTCCTCCGGGACGTTCTGCCGCTACCCCTGGTTACGGGTCTGGGGAAAATCTGCACCCTGAGTAACGCGCGTAGTGTTGGTGCTGGTCAGAGGCTTACAGCGGTGCCAGGCATGTCCGGTCACTTAGGATCACCTGATGAGCGAACCGGAGCGTAAGGACAGCCGCCCCTACACCTTGGAGCACAGCCGGCGCGTCGGTGAACTGATGGGATCTGTGATCACCGAGTTGGTGGGGCGCTCGTACCGGCACGACATGTCGAAACTGGCCGAGCCGCAGTTGGAGGCGTTCGACCGGTACTCGCCTGAGTTGAACCCGGTCGAGTACGGCACTGACGAGTACCGGCGGCGACTGGCAGCTATGAAGCCTGCCCTTGACCACCACTACGCGACCGAGCCTCACCATCCGGAGCACCACGAGGACGGGGTTTCTGGCATGACGCTGGCGGATGTGGTGGAGATGCTGTCCGACTGGAAGGCGTCGTCGGAGCGGTACGGCGGGAACTTCTCGGACAGTCTGGAGTACAACCGGAAGCGTTTCGGGCTGTCGGACGAGTTGTTTGCGATCCTGGCGCACACTGCGCGGGCGTACGGCTGGTTGGACTAGCTGCCGCCGTTTCCTTAGCTGGTGGGCTGGTGTTGCCGCCATGCTGCCGCGATGTCCAACCAGGTCAGCGCCTGGTCGACGCCGAATCCGGCTGTGGCGAGGTTGTCTGGGCTGATGCGCAGCATGGGCGCGGCGTCGGCTATGCGACGTAGGCCGGCGACGGCCCGGTCCCACGCCTCGGTGTCGGTGAGGGCGGCCCACTCTGCGTCGGCGGCGGCCCACCTGTCGGGGTCGTCTTCTTCGCCAGGCCACGTGTCTGGCCAGACGGCGATGTCGGGGTTAGGGAACCCGCGTTCGACCGAGTACGACATGACCATCGGGCTGGTGTTGTCGGCGCGGGCGAGTTCGGCGATCTGCTTCCAGCCATTGGGGTGCCCGTCGCGCGGCATGTACCAGGACATGTCCTGCCGGAGGCGACCAGAGATGAGGGCGTCGATGATCCACTCGGCGAACCAGGCCCGGTCTTCGCCTTCGACGAAGCCGTGGACTTCACACTGCCCGGAGATCCGAGCCACGAGCTGCATCTGGGGTTCGCTGTTGGCGATCACCGTGTTCAGGTTGATGTTCAACACCGTCTCGGAGGTCGGCCCGGACGGTAGAACGGCTCGCAGGTCCGGGTTGACGGCGATGTGGGTGTCGGCGTCTCGGTCGAAGCCGTATGGGTCGCCGAACGCGTTCGTTGGCCACGCGATGGCCTTCCGCAGCAGCGACGGCTGTCCGGGCTGGTCTGGCTCGAACGCGCGGTGCCGATAAGCGGCGGCGATGTGTTTGACGAGCAGGTTGGTGTGAGCTCGTTCGGCGCCGGAGATGTAGCCGGTCCGGTCGACGGTGTGGAACGCGATGTAGCTCACTGCTTCCATTCCGGTGGGGTGGGGTCGGTGAGGAGGTGGATGACCTGGGCGAGGGCGCTGACGGCTTCGGGTTGTTGTGCGGCGACGGCGTCGCGGTACATGCGGATGATGGCCCGTCGGGCTCGGGCGTTGCGGAGGGTCCGGTGGGGGTCGTGGCGGGCGATGTGCTGGGCGTTGCCCAGGTATTCAGGCATGTTGGCGACCTGGCAGGCGATGACGCAGGTGCCGATGGTGTCGATGCCGGGTCCTTCGGGTTTGACGTAGACGCGGTTGTCGCGTCCGCCGAAGGTGGGACCGACCTCCCATCTACCCCCGGTGGCGGCGCGGGCGGCCTGCTCGTCTTCCTTGGTTTCCTGTTCTAGCTGTTCGACGGCGTCGGCTGTGTTCATGGGCGCCACTCTTCGCGGTAGCCCTCGACGTCGGCGTACGGCAGGGCCAGCCGACACAGTCGGGCTAGTGCGACGATGATCGACTTCCGGCCGCAGCTGATGTAGGTGGCGGTGTGATAGTCCTTGTTGATCACCGAGGCTAGGGCGTTTCTGGTGGTTGACGGGGGCTGGTCTTGTAGCCGGTCGAACAGGAATCGGGCGAGGTCATCGGCAACGCGCTCGTGTGACAACACGCCGTCTCGTGCGTAGGTCGCATGCGCCCAGGCCATGCATTGCCGCATGGTGGGGTCTTCGTCGCCTACCTGCTGCGGTTGAGTCAGCTCGCTCACGGCGCGCTCCCGACAAGCCGGCCACCACACGGGTTGCCGTCCGGCTGGATCATCCGGTCCTCGATGTCGACGGCTTCCGGATCCCAACTCTTCCGGCCGCACCGATCGCATGTCGCCACCGGGGTCTCGTTGAGCCATCTCGCCAGGTCGCCGTCAGTCAGCTCGCTCATGGCCGCCACTCTTCGCGGTAGTCGGGGTGCCAGTCGTATGCCTCGGCGAGCAGGCGCAGCGTTGGGCACGGCCATCGGGCTACTCGGGGGACTGGTGTGTTGTCGCTGTAGGCGGCGTCCGAGCCGCCGCAGGTCATGCACGCCCAGGCGGTGATGTGGTAGTCGGCTCCGCCGCCCTTGCGGAGAAGTACGCGCTGATGGCAGTCCAGCATCTTCTTCTTGGCTGCGATGTCGGCGAGGACGCTGGCGGGGTTGTGGAGTGCGATGTGCTCGCCGCGCGGTGCGAGGGTGACCGCAACGACGTACTCGCCGGTGAAGTCGACAGTCACTCGACGCATGCCGTGAAGGTCGTTGGGGTGTGCGTGCCAGCCTTCGCCGTCGAGCGCTCGTCCGAGTCGTTCGGCTTCGCCGAGCCGGGCGTTGATGAAGGTTAGGAGCGCGTTGGCGGTGGTGTCGTCCATCGGGGTGGATGGTACGCCGCCGGTTGTGGGGTGTGTGTTGTCGCTGTTGTCGGGGTGTGAGATCATCCGCGCATGGGCGTAGTGTGCCCAGACGCGTTTCACCCGTCGACCCGGTTCCCTGCTGTTGGGGCCGGGTTTTCTGCTGTCCGGGGGGTGGTTGTGGTGCGGATGAACCCGGATGCGTTTCTTACCCGGGCGCAGGCTGCCCGCATGGCAGGTGTTGCGGCGTCGACGGTGGGGACGTGGTTGGACCGCGGCTGGGTGGATCCGGAGACGGGGGAGCGCCGCCGGTTGACGGTGCGCCGGACGGCGGGTGGCCGGTTGTTGTACCGGCTGGGTGATGTGGTGCGGGCGGAGGCGGACACCTTCCGGAACCCGAAGTCGCGTCGCGGCCGGGTCGAGGCGGCGTGATGGCAGGCAAGTGGGCTGGTTCGCGGCGTAGGGATCAGTTGCCGGCGGACTGGAAGACGGCTGTCAGGCCGAAGGTCATCGCCCGCGACGGGGGCCGCTGCACGTGGGTGGACGGTTTGCCGGACGGCGGGCGGCCTCTCGATCCAGGGATGGCCGTGCATCCGCGACGGTGCACGGAACCAGGTACCGATGTCGACCATGTTGGTGATCCAGCCGATCACCGGCCGGAGAATCAGCGGCTGCTGTGTAGCTGGCATCACGACCGGCGGTCGTCGGCGCAGGGGAACGCGGCCCGCCGTCGGATGCCGGGGCAGAGGCGGCCTCCGGAGAGGCATCCCGGCATCCTCCGCTGATTGACGCAGCGTGACGAGGTGTCGAAAATCCTCGGGCCGACACCCGCATTCCGGTTACAGGGTGTGACATCAGGGGGTGTCGGGTGGCTTCACGTTGGGTGGCAGGCGGTTGGCGGATGCGCGGCTGGATCCGGTGGTTGCCGCTGTACGCGTCGCCGATGTTCTGGGACTCCCGGCGCCCATGGCGGTCGGTGTGCGGTGTCGCGGTGGGCGTGTTCGGCCGGGCCGTGTACGTGGCGAGGTGCTGATGGACGGGAAGCGGTACTCGCCGCTGGACCGGGCCGAGGTCCACGCCGACATGGCCGTCGACTGGGCGGCAACCCGCCGGGCGGTTCTGGCGCAGCCGCTTGTCGCGGAGGCTCACCGGGACTGCGCCGAGTGCGCAGGGTTGGCCCCTGCCGCGCCGCCGGTGCCGACCCGGACGGGTGTGGTGTCGCTGCGGCTGTCCGATGTCGCGTCGATGCTCGGGCTTCCTGCCGGCTACCGGGTGCTGTACATGCATGTGGTTCCTTCGACGCAGGAGCTGCGTGTGGTGGTGGAGAGCGACGAGTTGCACGAGGTGGCTTACGGCGCCGCACCACCACATCTGACCTGACAGTTCTGTTCGTTCGGCCGGTCGCGCTGGGTTCCCGCCACGGGAGATGCACGGCCGGCCTTCGCATGTCCCGACAGGGGAGTGATTGTGATGGCTGGTGTTGGTCCGCCGCCGAAGGACCCGACGCGGCGAGCTCGGCGCAACGCCGATCCGATCCCTACGACGATCATTCGGTTCGAGCAGGGTGTGCAGCCGGATTTGCCGGCCGCCTATGACTGGCCGCAGCAGACCCGTGAGTGGTGGTCGATGTGGGCTGAGGCTCCCCAAGCCGAGCATTTCATGGAGACCGACTGGCAGTTTCTGTTGGACACGGCACTGGTGCATGCCGAATTGTGGTCCGGGAACGTCGGCGTGGCTGCGGAGTTGCGGCTGCGGGTGGCCAAGATGGGTAGCACCTTGGAGGATCGAGCCCGTCTGCGTCTGGCTTTCGCCGAGGCTGACGAGAAGGATGCGGCTAGACCGGTTGGATCGTCTTCTCGGGAGCGGTACGGTAAGCTTAAAGCCGTTTCGGGTGGAGAACCTGCCCAGGTAGTTTCTATCAGCAAGCCACCTCGTGGGACGGCAAAGCGTAGGTCATCGTCGACCTGAGTCGATGTGACTTTTGTTAGTAGCGGTGGGATAATTTGCTAAAGGCCGGGCGGGTGCTGGTGACACCCCCCGGCTGTGGCCGACTGGTTGGAGTCGACATGGCGAATTCTACACCCCTCTGTGTTTCTTGTGGTGTCGTGCCTGCGGCATCTCGTCGGGGCAAGACTGGATGCGCGCCAAAGTACTGCGGCTCTAGTTGCCGAGCTAAGGCTGGGCGGCGGGCCAGGGGAGAGGTTTCGACAGAAACTCCTGTATGCGCTGGGTGCGGAGTTCCGATCATCGGGGCGCAATCCAACCGTCGTACCTGCTCAAAGTCCTGCCACGCCTGGGTTAGGCGCCATCCTGGAGTCCTGCATCCGAAAGCGCGTTCGAGGCACTGCGCAGAGTGTGGTGTCTCTATCGACGGCCGCGACATCCGAAGTCCGTTCTGTTCGGCGCTTTGTCGAGGCAGGAACTACGAGGGAAGCCTAGTAGGCACAGTTCGCCACTGCGATCAATGCGGCCAAGAGTTTCGGACGAAGAAGAAGTCGTCCCTTAGATGCTCCGAACACTGCAGCAGAGCTGCCGACTACGCAATCAACAGGGCTAAATATCTCGCTTCGTCGGCTGCGTCACGGGCACGTCGCCGCAGCGTCCGCGTTGAGACGTTTCGGCATGAAGAAATATTTGATCGTGATGACTGGGTGTGCTACCTGTGTGAAAATCCGGTTGATCCGACCGCCTCATGGCCGCACCCGATGATGCCATCGATCGACCACGTGATCCCGATATCCAGAGGCGGCGAGCATTCAAGATCCAATGTTCGCTGCGCCCATCTGGGCTGCAACCTGAGAAAGGGGTCCACCGTCCTGGAGGTGACCTGACGGAGGGCGGTGAGGCCATGCCATGGAAGCCGAGCAGCCCTGGGGAGTTCCCGACACTCGGCTGGCTTTGACCTCGTCCTGGACTGGATTAGCGAGTATCTGGCCGCACCGGACCGCGGCGAGTATGAGCCGTTCGTGTTGTACCCGGAGCAGGCCGAGTTCGTTCTTCGGTTCTACGAGCTGAACCCGGTCACGGGTCGCCGTCGGCGGCGGCGTGGGGTGATTTCCCGGTCGCGTGGCTGGGGCAAGTCGCCGTTCCTGGCGGCGTTGGCGTTGACCGAGGGGTTGGCGCCGGTGGTGCCGGCCGGTTGGGATGCCGACGGGCAGCCGGTGGGGAAGCCGTGGTCGGCGGTGCGGACGCCGCGCGTGGGCGTGTTGGCGGTGTCGGAGAAGCAGACCGGTAACACGTGGTCGCCGCTGTTGGAGATGTGTCAGGGGCCGGTTCTGGACGCGTATCCGGGGCTGGAGCCCATGGACACGTTCGTGAACCTGCCGCGAGGCCGGATTGAGCCGATCACGTCGTCGGCGCGGACGGTGAAGGGCATCCCGTTCGTTTTCGCCCTGCTGGATCAGACGGAGGAGTGGGTTGCGGCCAACGGTGGCCACAACCTGTTCGAGAAGGTCAAGAACAACACGGCGAAGACTGGCGGGTCGTTTGTTGAGTCGCCGAACGCGTTCATCCCTGGTGAGGATTCGGTTGCGGAGCGGTCGGCGGCGTCGTGGAAGCTGATCCGTGAGGGTCGTGCCCGTGAGGACGGTATCTACTACGACCACCGGGAGGCTCCGCCGGACACCGATCTGGAGGATCGGGAGTCGCTGATCGCCGGGTTGCGGGTGGCGTACGGGGATTCGTCGGGGCATCCGGACGGTTGTGTGTTGCATGATCCGCCGTGCCCGCCTGGGCATGTTGATTTGGATCATCTGGTCGCAACGATCTGGGATTCCACATCGGATATTCAAGTTAGTCGATCTGACTTCCTGAACCAGGTCACGCACGCCTCCGACTCGTGGCTGTCACAGCCGGAGTGGAACGGCTGCGCCGCCCCGGAAAAGGTCGTCGCACGCGGTGAGCGGATCACGCTCGGGTTCGACGGCTCGCGTAAACGTGCCCGTGGTGTTGCGGACGCGACGGCGCTGGTCGGATGCCGGGTGTCGGACGGCCACATCTTCGAGATCGAGGTGTGGGAGCAGCCGACCGGCCCGAAGGGCAGGGACTGGCAGGTGCCGGTCGCCCAGGTCGTCGCGAAGGTGCGGGAGACGTTCACCAGGTACAAGGTGATCGGCTTCTACGCGGACCCGGCGAAGTGGGAAACGTACATCGCGTCGTGGGAGGCCGCGTACGCGGATCGGCTGCTGGTGAAGTCGACCCGGGATCATCCGATCGAGTGGTGGATGACCGGCGGCCGGGCTCGGGCGGTGTCGGTGGCGTTGGAGCAGTTCCACTCGGCGGTAGTCGACAAGGAGCTGTCGCACTGCGGGTCGTCGACGTTGGCGCGGCATGCGTTGAACGCGCGCCGCCGCCGGTCGTCGACGGGGTTGCAGATCGCGAAGGACTTCCCTGATTCGGCGAACAAGATCGACGCTGTGGTGGCTGCCGTGTTGGCGTGGCAGGCGCGTCTCGACGCATTGGCGACACCGGAGAAGCCGGGGCCGGATCGGTACGTGCCGAAACGGCTCCGGTAGGAGCCGAGGCCCGGAGGGGGTGATCCGGTTGCCGATCGATGTGGGGCAGCGCGGGTCGCCTGGCTGGTGGCTGGACCGGCAGTTCCGGATGCTGTCGAACCCGCGCCGTCGTCGCCGGCTGCAGCTGTTGCACGACTGGCAGTCCGGTGAGGCCCCGCTGCCGGACGGGGTGGAGCCGGCGCGGCAGTCGTTCCGGGCGTTCATGCGCATGAGCCGCACGAACTTCGCCCGGTTGTTGGTGGCGGCTGTCGCGGAGCGGATGATCCCGGTCGGGTTTCGTACGGCGGCTGACTCCGACGAGACGGGCGACCCGGAGGGCCGGCTGCTGTGGGAGCGGGCCGGCATGGATGTGCGGTGCACTGATCTGCATGCGCTGATGCTGGGCTTGTCGGAGGCGTACGTCATCGTCGGTGAGGTCGACGACGAGACGGGGGTTCCGACGATCACCGCCGAGGACCCGCGGTGGATGGTCGGAGACCCGGACCCGATGATCCCGTGGCGGCTGCGTGCCGCGTTGAAGGTGCGGCACGACGACGTTGACGACGAGGACCGCGCCTACCTGTACCGGCCGGGCAGGGTGTTCGTGGCCCGACGGCCGAACCGTTTCCGGGATGTCGCTGACATCGGCTGGTGGGACCATCGGGGCCGGTTCTCGAACGGCCCGCAAATCCACTTCGACCCGCGCGGCTGGGAGTGGCATCCCGACCTGGGCGGCGAGCAGGGCCAGCCGTTGCGGCACGACCGGATGCCGGTGGTGCGGTTCCAGAACCAAGACGGACTTGGCGAGTTCGAGCCGCACCTGGATTTGTTGACCCGCATCAACCAGGTGATCTTGCAGCGGATGGTGGTCACCACGTTGCAGGCGTTCCGGCAGCGGGCGATCTCCGGTCTGCCGAACGTGTACCCGGAGGGGCACGAGAAAGCCGGACAGGAGATCGACTACACGGACATCTTCTCCATGGACCCGGCCGCTTTGTGGCAGCTGCCGGAGACCGCGACGGTGTGGGAGTCCGGGCAGGCCGATCTGTCGCCGATCCTGTCGGCGATCAAAGACGACGTGCAGCAGTTGGCGGCCGTGTCGGAGACGCCGATGCACATGCTGATGCCGGCGGGCGAGAACCAGTCCGCTGAGGGTGCGGCGATGTTGAAGGAGGGCCTGGTGTTCCGGGCTGGCCGGCACATCACCCGTGCTTCGCATGCGTGGGCGTGGGTGATGTCGTTGGCGTTCGAACAGATGGGCGACACCCGCAGGGCGGATCTGTCCCGGCTGCGGGTGTTGTGGCGGCGGCCGAGCCTGTTGTCGATGCAGGAACGCGGCGACGCGGCGAGTAAGGCGCAGGATGTGCCGTGGCGGTCGCGGATGCTGCACATCTGGGAGTTCACGCCGGAGCAGGTGGACCAGATGGCTACGGAGCGCGCGGACGAGTTGCTGTTGGAGGCGCAGATCGCCGCTGCTACGGCTGCTGCCGGCGGTCAGGCGGCGGTGCAGCCGACTGGGTTCCCGTCGGGCCGTCCGGCGGGCGAGAGCCGTCCGGTTGAGCCGGCCGTACCTGTGGAGACGGGCCGGTGACGGCGCCGCAGGGCGGGCTGTCGGCTGCCGATATTGCCGCGATCTACGCGTTGGTGCAGGCGCAGGCTGCTGTGCGGGACCAGATGGTCCGGACGGCGGTCGCCGCGGCTGTGGCGCCGTGGCGGCTGCTGAACTGGTTCGACAACGCGGCGGTGCTGCTGGCGGCGTTGGACATCGTCAGGGTGGTGCAGCCGGCGCAGCGGCGGATGGCGCAGCTTACCGACGCCTACCTGACCCGGATGCTGGGTGTCCAGTTGGGGCGTCCGGTGCGTCCAGCGGGCGCGGTGGACGTGTCGCGGCTGCGGCGTCTGGTGACTCCGGACATGGCGGAGGTGCTGGACCGGCCGGCGCGGCTGATCGAACCGGAAGACGAGGACGACCTGGACGACGTCTTCGACGACGATGACGACGACCTGGACGATCTCGACGACCTTGACGCGTTGGCCGACGATATCGACGACCTGTGGCGCTTCTACGACGACCTCGACGAGTTGGATCGGCAGGTTGACCGGGTTGTGTCCGGGCCGGGCCGGGTGGTCGAGTCGCCGCCGCTGGATGTGGTCGACGACCGCGAGGTGCCGGCGGTGGATCCGGTGGAGCCGTACCGGCGGGTCGCAGCCCAGTACCGCTACCACGTCACCACCGGCGGCTTGGACGCGGCTGAGGCTTTCGACCAGGCGGTGGAGCGGGCCGCGATCGTCGCCGAGACGGACATAGTCCTGGCGGAGCGGGCGCAGGCGCGGGAGACGTTCCGGCAGGTCGATCCGGAAGAGGTGATCGGCTACCGGCGGATTCTTCGCCCGTATCTGGGTTCGGGTGGCCCGCCGTGTGGCCTGTGTGTGGTGGCGTCGAACCGCCGCTACTACATCCAACAGTTGCGGCCGATCCATGAGCGGTGCCGCTGCGGTGTCATGCCGATCACCCGGCTGAACGATCCGGGGTTGCAGCTGAACGCCGAGGATCTGCAGACCCTGTACGGGGCGGCTGGCGGGACGACGGCGGGCGCCTCCTTGAAGCGGGTACGGGTGGCGGTGTCGGAGCACGGCGAGTTGGGGCCGGTGCTGGTGCGCGCACCGAAGACGTCGTCGAAGCGTCGCGGTCCTCGTGCGGCGTCGGCGTCGCGGTCGACGTTCCGCCGCCTGACGCCGCAGGAGCGGCTGCCGGGGTTGGAGCGCGAGTTGGAGGCGTACCGGGCGAGGGTGGCGGCGGGGGAGTCGCTGCATCGGGCGGTGGCGCATGTGGAGCGGATCATCGCTGAGGTTCGCCGCGAGTTGGCCGGTAGCTGACCGGCCTCATGGACTGGGTCGGCCTGGTGTCCGGGATGCCACCGGGTCGGCCCTTTGAGCATCCCGCGCATCTCGATTGGTTGGTTGTGATGGCTCGTTTGCAGGTGCTTTACCTTCCCAGTGTTGACGTCGGCGGTGATCGGGATCAGCCGTTCGCGCTTGTGATCGACGAGGTAGCCGGTGTGGTCGCCGAGGACAGCGTGTTGCATGCGTTCGGCGAGAAGATCGGCGCCCGTGGGGTGCTGGTCGCCAACGGCCGTATCGACTTGGTCGACGAGCCGTCCGTTGACGACGACGGTCCGATGACGTTGCGGATCGATCCGGAGTCAACAGCGCAGGCGTTCGCGGAGGCGCTGCGCGCCGGCTTGGGTGAAGATGTCGCCCAGGCGGTGCGGCGGTGGGCGGACGAAGTAATGCACCAGGTTCCCGGCGAAGGGCCGCGCTGATGCGGGCCTACTCGACGAACTACCTCAGAGACGGCCGGCGGCCGATCGGCTGGGGCTTGCTGCATCGCGGGTTCTGGCTGTCGGGGCGACCCAGGTTGATGCTGGTGTGCCGGCTGTTCGAGCACCGGCCGGTCGTGGACGGCAGTGACAGCCCACGACGGTCGTGGCGGTGGGTGGAGTGCTCCCGCTGCGGCATCCGCCCTGATCCGCAGGGCGCGGTCGATCCTGCCCGGTGGGCGGCCGGCGCCAGGTACACGGGCGAATTTGGTCCTGGCCTGCCGGAGGGCAAAGGCCGGCCGGCGGCGGTGATGGCGTTGAAGAACACCGCAGGTTTCTACCCGCCGGGGCCGTGGCCTGCCAGCCCGAAGGGAACGCTCGGCGGTGAGGTGGTGGTCGGCCGTCGCAGTTCGGATGTCGGGCAGGAGTTCGGGTTCGAGCTGAAAGTCGGCAACAAGGGCTCCGAACACACGCTCGCCGCCAGCTTTCATCTGCTGCGGCTGGGGTCGCTGTACCTACACACGCAGCGGTTCGGTGCCGGCTTGGTGCACTGGTTGAACCCGGTCGGCTACGAGTCGAAGGTGATCGCCGTGGGCTTGCACGGCAGCCGGCTGCGGTGGCAGTGGTGGGTCGGCCGGGACGCGTCCGAGCCGCACCGGGTGCCGTTCCGGCGGCGGCTGCGGCACGGCAGCGTCGAGTTGAACCCGCTGACGTTGACGTTGGGGCCGAAGCGTTGCGACTACAGCGATGTGGGTGCGCCCCGGACGGTGCGGGTGAGGTTTCCGCACGGCGATGAGGTCGAGGTGCGGCTGCAGCTGCAACGCGTCTCGTGCGGTCGGCGTCGGGGCCGTAAGCGGATGTCGTGGTCGGTGTACTGGGAATGTCCTGGCGGGTTGCCGACTGAGCCCGGCGGCCGGGGCCGGGTCTTTGGCTCTGACGTGCAGGTGTCCGCTGCCTCCGAGGCGGTTGGTGTCTGGGTAGAGGTCGCTGTCGCGAAGATCCGGGAGCAGTACACGGCGATCCGCGCCGACAACGGCTGGGTACCTGTCCCGGAGGGGGCGACGTGGTAGTCCTGACCCGCACCTACACCAAGACGTACACCCTGCTCAGTGCGTGGGCGAGTACGACTCCGGCTGACTACGGACACATGCCGCGTCCCGGAGATCCGTGCGCGGTGCCGAGCTGCGGTGAGCAGCTACGCGCCGATGAGGTGGTCTACGCGGTGACCGAGTCCGGCGGCCCGGACGCCCCAGAGGCCGTGCCGTGCCGGTACGGGCCGCTGATGACGGACCGCTGTGGTCATGCCGAGCAGTGGGTGTGTTGGCGGCATGTCCGTCCTGACGGCGGCCCGATCGGCTGATCGTCTCGTTCTACTGCCCCGCTTCGGCGGGGTTTCTTTTTGCCCGCCAAGGGCTGTTTTGTCCTAACCCGACATGGGAGAAGCATGATCATCAACGTTTTCCAGGATGAGGTGGCGACTCAACTGAGCACCGCCGAGATCCTGGGCCAGTTCAAGAACGAACTCGCCAAAGAGGGCATCCTCGGCGAGGCGGCCGACAGCTTCGTGGAGATGCTGGCCGTCAAGCTGATCGACAGCGAAAGCGTGGCCATCAAGGAACGCGTCAAGCAGCAGGTCGCGGCCGACGGCGGTGACCGATGAAGACCCCGCTGACGCACCCCCGCTGGCGTCACCCGCTCACCGGGCAGCCGATCATTGCGCTCGGCGTCACCAAACGCGGCACGCCGATCTGGCCCGTCATGGGCGGATCGCAGCCCGCCGGTGAACCAGCTGGTGGAACCGGCGACGGTGCGCCGGCCAGCGGCGAGCAGAGCCCGCCGACGACTGGACAACCGCCGGCTCCGCCCGGCGGTACCGGGTCACCCCAGCAGCCCGCCACGGGCGAGGGCGACCCGTACGCGGCTCTGCAGGCGATCGTCACCGACCTCGGTCTCACCCCGGAGCAGGTCACCGGCCGGCTCGCTGCCTCCCGCAAGTGGGAGGACCGGGCCAAGGGCAAGGACCCCGAGTACCGGGACCTGCTGGAGAAGGCAAAGCAACTCGAAGAGTTGCAGACGGCTGCCATGTCCGAGCAGGAGCGGGCGGTCAAGGTCGCTCGTGACGAGGGCCGGGCCGCTGGTCTCGCCGAGGCGGCGGGTCAGCTGGTGGAGGCGCATCTGCGGGTCGCGATCGGAGACCGGCTCACCGGTGACCAGATCGCCGCGCTGCTCGGCCCGCTGGACCGCCGGCAGTTCCTGTCCGGCGACGGCGCGGCCGTCGACATGGACAAGGTGAACGCGTACGCGGGTGTGATCGCACCCGCCCGTACCCAGGCCGCGCCTGCCCCGCAGCCGCCGGCCACGGAACAGCCCGCCACGGGCACCACTGCTCCGCCCGCCACGGGCACCCCTGCGACTCCGCAGCCCGCCACGGGCACGACGCGGGTCGACATGGGGCAGGGGACGTCGTCCTCCGCTCCGCTCACCGGACTCGCGGCCGGCCGGGAACTGGCCCGGCAGCGGTTCGGCACCCAAGGCAAGCCCGCGCAGCAGTAGCAGACCTTTCGCTCCGCGCTGGGCGCCCATTCACCTCTCCGGAAGGAACACGTCCAGCATGGACATCTCCCTGCGGACGGAGGCGTGGACGGTAGAGGACCGGTCCTGGCTCGGCAGCCAGGACGGCACTCAGTACACCGAGTCGATCACTCTCGACACGTCCGCCTTCACCGCCAACACCCACTACCCGAACGGCTACGTGCCGTCGGGCACCGTCCTGGCGAAGCTCGACTCGGGCCTGTACGGGCCGTACGCGCCGTCGACCAACGAGATCCAGCAGATCGCGATCACCGGCGCTCCGACCGGCGGCACGTTCACGCTGACCTGGGGCGGGCAGACCACCGCTGCGATCGCCTACAACGCCACCGCCGCCGACGTGCAGACCGCGCTGGAGGCGCTGTCGAACATCGACGCCGGTGACGTGGTCGCGGCCGGCGGCGCGCTGCCGGCGACTCCGGTCACGGTCACGTTCCAGGGCCAGTACGCCGGGTCCGATGTCGCGGCGATGACCGCCGACGACGCCGGCCTGACCGGTGGTTCGACGCCGGAGGTCGCGATCACCACCTCGACCGCCGGTGGCACCGACACCGGCTCCGGCGGCACCGAGGTGGCCGTCGGATTCCTGTTCAACAGCACCGAGATGCGTCAGGGCGGCCCCGATGTGGGTGCGCCGCTGCTGTGGCGCGGCGTGATCCGCGAGTCGAAGCTGCCGGCCAACTCAGGGCTCGACGTCGCGGCCAAGGCGGATCTGGCCGCGAAGTTCCGGTTCAAGGCGTGAGAGGGGGATTAACCGATGATTGTCGATGAATACATCGAGCCGGCCGTCCTGACCGGCTACATCCGGGAGATCCCGCTCCCCTACAACCTGGTCCTCAACCAGTACCTGCCCGACCGCAACATCGGGGACATCGAGGCGGCAATCGACCAGGTCACCCGGGTCAACCGGGCGGCCGAGTTCCGGTCGTGGGACACCGAGAGCCCTATCTCGACCCGTGACCGCTTCCAGCGGTCGAAGGTCAAGCTGCCGCCGATCAGCACGAAGCTGCCGATCGGGGAGCAGGAGCGGCTGATGCTGGAACGCATCCGCACCGGCGGCGACAACCGCAACGCCTACGTCCAGGACATCTACAACGACGCCGCACAGCTGCGCCGCGAGGTGCTGAACCGAATGGAGGTCGCCCGCGGCGACGTCCTGATGGACGGCAAGTTCACTCTCGTCGACGAGAACGGCCTCACCCTGGAGGCCGACTTCGGGGTGCCAGCGGACAACCTGGTGTCGCCGGACGTGGCGTGGTCGGACACCGAGAACGCGCAGATCCTGCCGAACCTGAAGACGTGGGTCGACGCCTACGTGGACATCAACGGTGAGCGGCCGGGCCGGATGGTCACCTCCAACACGGTGATCAGCAACATGCTGCTGTCGGACGAGATCCGTGCTCTGTTCTACCGGGGGCAGACGCTGGCGGGTGCACCGAACCTGATCACCCAGGAGCAGCTGAACCAGACGTTGACCGCCTACGGGCTGCCGCAGATCGTCGAGTACAACACGAAGCTGCAGGTCAAGGGCGTCAACTCGCGGGTCATCGACGAGGGCATGGTCGTGTTCCTGCCGGAGAACCCGGAGGATCTCGGCTACACCGCGTGGGGCATCACCGCCGAAGCGCTGGAACTCGCCACCGGGCAGAACCCGTCCCTGGAGTTCCAGGATCTGCCGGGCCTGGTCGGGGTCGTCCTCAAGGAAGGCGACCCGCTGCGCGTGTGGACCAAGGTCGGCGCGGTCGGCATGCCGCTGATCACCGACCCGCAGCGGCTCATGGTCGCCGACGTCCTGTGACGGGAGGCGACATGACCGACAGCAGGAGGCTGGCGCGGACGGTGTGGGTCGACGGCCGACGCTACGGCCCCGACGACACGGTCCCCGCCGATGTCGCGGCTCGCATCCGCAATCCGAAGGCGTGGACGACCGAGCCGCGCCCCGGCGGCGCGGCTGCGGAGATGGTGAAGCCGGGGGTCGGCGACGGCCCCCGGCTGGCCCGGACCGTCCACGTCGACGGCCGCGCCTACCGGCCCGGCGACCACGTTCCGGCCGAGGTGGCTGCTCGCATCCGCAATCCGAAGGCGTGGGCCGTGCCGCCGACCTCCGGTGCCGCGGAGCGGTCCGTCGTGGACCAGTCGACGGAGCCGGTGGTGACCGCGGACCAGGAAGCGGACACCGAAACCGTGGCCGCCGACGCCGAGATCACCTACCTCGACCCGGCCGGCGCGGACGACGACGCGGAAGGCAGTGCCCTGCCGCAGCCGCCGGCCCGCGCCGGCCGGGGATCCGGGCTCGACGCCTGGCAGCGGTTCGCCGCCGACGCCGGTGTCGAACACGACCCGGACGCGACCCGGGACCAGATCATCACCGCCTGCGTGCAGGCCGGCGTGATCCCCGCCGAGTAGTCCTGCCGCGCCCGGACATTCCCCAGGCCGGGCGCGGCAGGACGCACCACCACCAGAAGGGGGCTCGTTGGCGCGCGACTGGAAAACCGTCTACAACCCCACCCAGTCGACCAACCAGCACGACCTGGCCTTCGACGAGACAGCGGTCGCCGGGCACCGGGTCGTCGCGGTCTGCTCGGCGGCGGCGCTGGTCGGCATTGACTCGGCCGGCTGGACCGAGCATGTGTCCAGCGTGCTGTCCGTGGAGGCGATCGGCGCGAGCCTGGTCGCCGACGGCGGCGAAACACAGCTGCAGGTGACGTTGGGTCCGGGCGGCGCCACCCGGGCGTTGGCCGGCTGGTTGGAGTCCCGCGACGACCTGGATGCGCCGCACGGCGACCCAGTCACCGCGGAGGGCACCGTCAGCGGCGGCGCGTTCACCATCGGCTCGATCGTGACGTCGGCGGCGAACTGCCGACTGTACGCGGCGGTAGCGCAGGCTCTGCCGGGTGAGGCGTGGACGCCGGTGTGGCCGGCGCCGCTGACCGGCGACGACGTCGTGTACGCCACGCCGGGGTCGCCGTCCGGGTCGGATGAAGACATTCGGCTCGGGGTGGCGTCAGGGGTGGCGGTCGAGCCGGGCACCTACTCGGTGACCGTGACCGGGTTACCGACCGGCGCGTCCGTGCAGGGTGTGCTGTTCGCGTTCACCACCGCCGATTCGGAGCTGCCGCCGCCGGAGAACCGGATCGAGGCAGAGAACCGGCTGGCCGGCGCCAGCCAGGCCGAGTGGGATGTGGCCGGGGCCGGGTCGGCGACAATCCAGGGTTTCCCGACGCAGATGTCCGTCGAGGCGGGATCGGCGCTCGGGTTGAAAGTCCATTCGCCGTCGTCGGACTGGACCGCGACCGTGTACCGACTCGGCTGGTACGCCGGGCTGGGCGCCCGGCAGGTGGCCACCTTCGCCGGTGGGCAGACGTCGCAGCCGTCCGGCACCGTCGACGGCACGACGGGGATGGCGTCGTGCGCGAACTGGGCGACCAACGGCACCTGGAACGTGCCGGCGGATGCCTGCCCCGGCGTGTACGTGATCAAGATCGCCCGCACGGACAACACGGCGTTGGCGTCGCACGTCGGCCCGTTCGTGGTGCGGGATCCGTCCCGCAAAGCACCTTTGGTGGTCAAGACGTCGGATACGACATGGCAGGCGTACAACCACGCCGGTGCCGACCCGGACAACCCGTTCACCGGCACCAACGTGTACGGCGACGGGGACGCCGCCGAGTTCCGTTGGGACCTGGTGACCGGCCTGGATGTACGCGCCGACGCCGTGTCCTATGACCGGCCGCTGGTCACCCGGCTGCACCTGCCGCAAACGTCGATCTGGAACGCCGAGTACCCGCTGATCCGCTGGCTGGAACGCTGCGGATACGACCTCGACTACGTGTCGACGTTGGATGTGGACGCGGATCCGACGTTGCTGCTCGGTCGGGCCGTGGCGGTGTCGTCAGGTCACGACGAGTACTGGTCGTCGCGGGTGTGGCAGGCGTACGCCGCTGCCCGGGACACCGGCACCCATCTGGTGTTCCTGTCCGGCAACGAGGCGTTTTGGCGGATCAACCCCACCGGGGCGGGTGCCCGCACGTACGCCTGCTGGAAGGACACCCACGACGGGGCGCTCAACCCGTCCGGCGTCTACTCGGGCACGTGGCAGGACACCCGGGGTTTCAACCCGGACCGCCGGCCGCCAGCGTTGTTGAACGGGCAGCGGTTCCGGCTCAATGGCATCTCCGCCTACCCGGTACGCGCGGACGCCTCACGCGCCGTGATCCCGTTCTGGCGGGACACCGCGGTCGCCGCCCTGGCAGGGGAGGACGTGTGGGAGTCGCCGGGTCACATTGTCGGTTTCGAGGGTGACGAGCCCGCCGACACCGACCCCGGCGAAACCCCGACCACCCTGCTGCGCATGTCGTCGATGACCGCCTCGGTGACGGGGCTGCTCGCCGACGATGACGGCGACACCTACGACAACACGGGCACCTACACGCACGCGTTCACCCTGTATCAGGCGTCCAGCGGGGCGCTCGTGTTCGCCGCCGGCACCGTGCAGTACGCGTGGGCGCTCGACGACGTCCACGACCGGCACCCCGGCGGAACCCTCGCCGACGCCACCCTGCGTCAGGCGTTGCTGAACCTGCTCGCCGACATGGGTGTACCGCCGGTGATCGTGCCGGCGGGCCTGGCCGATCCGACCCCCGCTACCGCCGCCGACTACGGCTTTCCCGAAATCGAGGACGACATGACTTTCGCTGACGCCGCCGCGAACGCGGGTATGGACGCGATCGCGACCCTGATCACCCACATCTCCGCCCACGACGCGGTCCCGGACGGGGCCGGGTCGGACGAGATCGCAGGCGGCAGCTACGCCCGGGTCGCCGCGTCGTGGGGTTCCGCTGCGTCTCGCGTGGTGGCCTCGGACGCGCAGGTCGACATCAACATCCCGTCCGGGACGACGGTGTATGCGCGCGGCTACTGGACGGCGTCGACGGACGGCACCTACCTGGGGCATTCGCTGGTCGGTAACACCCGGCGCGGGTTCGGCACCGTCGACTCGGCGGGTATCACCTCCGACGCGATCCAGTCAGCCGGGCACGGCCTGTCCAACGGCAACCGCATCGTTTTGTACCCGGTGTTCGGGGAGTCCCTGCCGGCCGGGTTCGCAGCCCGCACCGTCTACTGGGTGGTGTCGGCGACCACGGACACGTTCGAGCTGTCCGAAACCGAAGGCGGCGCGTCGGTGAACGTCACCGGCCAGGGCGAGCTGATGTGGGCCGACTGCATCCCCATCACCTACGAGGTCGACGGTGTCCTGACCGCCAACTCAGGCCAGCTGACCCTGTCCGGCGCCGCGATCTGAACCGGCCGCCGGAAGCGGTCCGGGAGGAGCCAACGTGTGGCATGTCGTCGACGCGGACCGGGCCGCGGTCACCTCCTCCACGTCGGGCACCGTGTACGCGCTGCCGGGCACCCCGGCGCAGGCCGGTGACCTGGACATCCTGTTCGTCCACGGTGAGATCACCGTGTCCACCCCGTCGGGGTGGACGCTGCCGTCCGGAGCGACGCAGGTGGCGCAGATGGCCTCCTACGCGTTCGCGCGGGTGGCGTCGGCGGCGGAGACGGTGTCGGCGACGCTGGTGTCACCGCTGGACGGCTACCAGTGCGCGGTGTCGTGGATACGGGTCCGGGGGGCGTCGGGCACGGTCGTCGCCGCGTCGGAGGCGCACGAGAGCGCCGGCACCAGCGCGCCGCCGGTGACGACCGCCGCCCTGGCGTCGCACGGCTGGATGGTGCTGGCCGGGTCGCTGATGCAGACCGGCGGCACCGGCAGTGGTGCGCCGTCGTCGCCGGTGTGGGCGGCCACGTATGCGCCGGTGCCGGACGCGTCCGGGTCGGTGCACGCTGCCGGGCCGTCGCAGATGTCGGCGTGGGTGGGTGCCCGCTGGTACGCCAGCAAGGTCGGGCAGACCCCGGCGGTGTCCTGGACCGGCGACATGGGCATGCGGCACCTGATCGCCGTCGCGTTGGAGCCGTCCGACCCGCCGCAGCACCTCTACGTCGATCAGGTGCCGGGTGCGTCGGACGCCAACCAGCCGGGCGGCCTGACGACCGGCACCGTGCTGGAATCGGCGGTGCCGGGCACCGTGATCGGCTGGCGGATGCGTCACCCCGACACGGGCATCTCAGGTACCCCGGTCGCCGGCCTGTACTCGATCATCGACAACAGCACCGGCACCCTGGAAGTGTCGAAGAACTTCACCGAGCTGGCGTTGTCGGACTGGTGCACCACTCTGCTGTACGACCCGCTCGGGGTCGGTGCCGACTCGTCGCATCATGTGGACGCCGACGAGCCGTTCTGCGCCGCGGTGTGGTCTCCGGACCGGTATGTCGCCACGAACGGTCTGCACACGAGCGACGTTGTCCGTGGTGATCTGACCGCGCCGGCTGACGGCAGCCCGTACGGCAACGGCCGCTACGCCCTGGGTGGGTCGATCGCGTTTCCGACGTCCACGTTCGAGTCGTCCGGCTACCTGGTTGATGTGCTGTTCGTGCCGGATCCCGACGCGGGCGGGCCGACGCCGGGCCGCACTACCGCCGGGTTCACCGGGGCCGGTGCCGCCGGGAAGCAGGTCGTCGCTGGCGGGTCCACCGGCGCGGGTCTGTTCACGGCGGGCGTCGCCGACGAACCGGAGCCGGAGGTCACGGCCGGGCGCACCGCGTTCGGTGTGACGTCGGCTGGTGCCGCCGGTAAGCAGATGGCGGCCGGCGGGCAGACCGTGTTGGGCATGTTCACTGCCGCGCCGCTCGCCGCCCTGCAGTTCGTGCGCGGCGGCCGGACCGACACCGCCGTGTTGCCGGGCTCCGGCGGGGCCGGTAAGCAGGTGACGGCCGGCGGGCAGACCGGGGCCGGGTTCACGTCGGCGGCGTCGGCGCTGTTCGTCACGCACCGGCCCGGTCAGACAGCGGCCGGGATGTTCAGCAGCGGCGCGGCCGGTATGCGGGTCGCGGCAGGCGGCTCGGCCGCCGCCGGGCTCACCGGCGCCGGTGTCGGCGCCCAGTCGAAGCACGTGGTCGCGGCCGGCGGGGTGCCGCTGGCGGTCGGCACCGGCGGGGCTGGCCAGATCAAGCAGGTGGTGCGTGGTGGTGGCGTCGCGTTCGCCGTGGCCGGCTCCGGAGGTGCCGGGAAGGTGTCGGCGGCGGCCGGCATGACCGTCGCGCACCTGTTCTCGGGCGGCCCGGCGGCGAGGCTGCCGATCGCCGGTCCGGGACGTATCCGGGTCACCGCCGGCCCTGGCGGGTCGATCACAGTCTCGAACCCATAGAAGGGGGTGGCGGTGTACGACGTCGGTGACGCCGTCGAGTTGACATTCACCACGACGCCGGGTGCGACGGTGACGGTGACGTGGATCGACCCATCCGGCACCGTGGTGCTGAACCAGACCCCGGTCGCCGAGTCCGACAGCACGCCAGGTGACTTCCCGTGGACGTTTATGTTCACCGTGGACGGTGTGTGGTGCGCCCGGTTCCGGGGCTCCGGAACGGTCGACACCGTCGAGGAGATGTGGCTGCGGGCGCTGCCGGTCGGCGGGCCGCCGCCGCTGGCGACCCTCGGCGAGGTCGTCGAACTGTACGGTGCCATGACCCCGGCGCAGGAGCAGGTGTCTAAGGGTCTGCTGCGGCGGGCGTCGGCGATGGTCCGGGGCCGGTTCCCGGACCTGGCCGACCGGATGTCGGCGGGCACGCTCGATCCGATGGTGGTCGGCGGCGTCGTCGTCAACATGGTGCTGCGGGTGCTGCGCAACCCGGACGGGCTGCGGTCGGAAACGGTTGGCCCGTTCAGCCGGTCGTGGGACACCACCGTCGCGGCCGGCCTGCTGGCCTTGTCCGACAACGACGTGGCGGCGCTGACCCCGGTCGAGGACGAAGACGACATCGGCACGGTGGTGCCGGCGACGATCACCGGCGGGTTCGGCACCACCATGACCGGCTGGGCCACAAAGGACAGCCATGGCAGCTGACCGGGAGACGTACACAGTTTTGCGGCCACCCGGTAAGGACGCGTTCGGTGACCCGCTGCCCGGCGACGTGCAGGAGATTCCGCTGCCGGGCTGCCTGTTCGCGCCCGGCACCACGAGTGAGGACACGTTCGGGTCGGCGACGGTGCGGCTCGCCGGGGACGTGTACGCGCCGGCCGGTACGGATGTGCGGCCGACGGACCAGATGCGGATCCGCGGTGACCTGTTCGAGGTTGCTGGCCGGGTGCAGGACTGGGGGTCGTCGGGGGTGGTGATCCCCGTGTCCCGGGTCGACGGCTGACCAAGACAAGGGGGCCACCTGTGTCGAGGACGCTGGTGACGTTCGATCTGAACTTGGCGGGGATCGCGGCGATGGCGGTCGGCCCCGGGGTGCTGAGCGTGTGCCGGCAGGCCGGCAGAGACGTCACCGACCTGGCGATCACGTTCGCTCCGGAGGACACCGGCGAGTACAAGCAGTCGTTCGACCTGGTCGACATCATCGAAACCCGGATCGGCCGGCCGCCGCTGCCGCCGATGGTCCGGGTCGGCACCGACCTGGTCAACACCGCCGACCACGCCGCGCTGGTCGAGGTCGGCTGGACCCGCACCGTCAACGGCACGACCCGGGTCGTCGCCGGTCACCATCCGATCGGCCGCGCCGTCGGGGTGATGCACGCCCGCACGTTGCGCCGCTGGGGTAAGCGGTGACCGGCCCGTGGCGGCGGTTCCCCGACGTGCAGGCCGTCCTCGTCGCCGTCCTCGCCGACCTGGCCGCCGCCGACCGGGTCGGGGTCGAGACGCCACCGGACCTGGAGCAGCGGCTGCCGTTCATCCGCGTCGCCCGGATTCCGGGCGGCTCGTCGACCGACGTCAACGACTACGCCCGCGTGCAGATCGACGTGCTCGGAGCCACGTACGCGCAGGTTGAGCCACTGACCGAGCGGGTCCGGCAGCTGTTGACCGGTCCGCCGATCCGGTCCGGGCCGGCGGTGCTCGACCGGGTGTCGTGCGAGTCCGGGCCGCATGAGGCGGTGTGGTCGCCGACGGTGCGCCGAATGAGCGCCATTTATCTAATCGTCTCGCGCCGGTACACGGCGGCGGGATAACCCCACCCAATCCTTTTCCATTCGCCCCGACCTGTCGGGGCTGCCACGCCTCGACTTCGGAAGGCGAATTCACCATGCCTCTTTACTCTGCGGTGCGAGACAAGCAGAACCAGCTGATCCGTAAGGCACGTGACGGGTCGGTGTTCATCGCCCCGTTTTCCGCTGACGCGATCACCGATCTGACGTCGGGGGTGACGTCGGAACTGGCGGCGTTGCCGACCGGCTACGAAGACCTCGGATGGACCTCGACGGACGGTTCCACCTACGGCCGGGAAACCGAGTCGAGCCAGGTGCAGTCGTTCGGTTCGACCGAGCCGACCCGTGAGGACGTCACCCAGGACACCATCACCATGCAGGTCACCGCGCAGGAGACCAAGCTGCTGACGATCGGCCTGTACACCGGTCTGGACGTGTCCAGCTTGGAGGCGGACGCGACGACCGGTGAGGTGCAGATCGCCAAGCCGAACCTGCCGAACCCGCGCTACTACCGGGTGCTGGGGTTGTTCGTCGACGAGTCGTCGGACGGTGAAATCTATCTGGCGCGGTTTATGCCGAACGCACGGATCACCGACTTCGGTGAGCAGCAGTATGGGCAAACCGACGACCCGATCGGGTATCCCCTTACATTCACTGGCTTCAATGACTCGGTTCTTGGATACAGCCACAAGTGGTTTTTCGGCGGAGCCGGATGGGAAGCGATCCTCGACGACATGGGAATCACCCAGGCCACGCCGTAACACGTCGGGGTGGCCTGTGGCTGTGGTGGGGCGCGGGTCACCCCGACCTCTTTCTCTTCCTCTCCTCTTTCTCGCAAGGAGTTGTTGTCATGGCAAGGATCGAACCTGCGGCGTCGCCGCCGATCGGCGTGTTCGAGCGCGCCGACGCCGATGGACGCACCCGGCAGCGGCGGGCGTACACCGCCGCCGACGTGGTCAAGCTCAAGTTCGACGGCTGGCGTGAAGTTCAGCCCACCGTCACCGCCGCTGCGTCGGCCGCGGCCGACCGGCAGCCGGCGGCCAAGCCGACCCAGGCGGCCAAGGCCGCGCCGACGAAGGCGGGCGACTCGTGAGCGAGGACACCAACCAGCAGTGGATGCCGCCCCGCGACGGCGACGACACCGGCCGGACCGCCGTGGACACGACCCCCCTCACGGAATCCGAGACCGAGCAACCGGCCGAGCAGCAGTACGTGCCGCCGATCCTCGCCGCCACCGTCGCCGCCGCCGCGACCGGGCCGAAGCAGCCCGAACCGGACTCCGGCGTCGCTCTCGACCTCGACACCCTCGAACGCGAGGGCGCCCAGGGGCCGTTCGCGTTCACGCACGCCGGCCGGCGATGGATGATGTCCGACCCGCAGGCCGTCGACTGGCAGAAGCTGCTACGCGCCCTGCGTGACCCGGTGTTCTTCCTGCACCAGGTGCTGCCCGCAGACGACCGCGACGCGTTCTTCGACACCGAGATGCCGATCTGGAAGCTCAACGCGCTCATGACCGCGTACAACCAGCACTACGGTCTGCCCGAACCGGGAAATGCGTCCGGCTCGCCCGACTGATCGGCCGGTACGGGCGGGCCATCGAACGTGACCTCGCCGCCCGGTACCGGCTGGACCTGGCCACCGAGTGGCGGTCCCGCCGGTGGCGTCGGCTGCTCAACCTCATCGACGGACTACCCCGCAACTCCCACTTCGTGGAGGCACTGTCGAACGACGACGAGTGGGCCGACGCGGTCATCGGCTCCGGCGCCGACACCGACCGGCGGCCGACGGTCCGCATGTCCGACTACTCGGTGCAGGTGGAACGACTCACCGACCTGGTTGACCGGGTCGGCGAGTTGACGCAGGTCGTCATCGCCGTCGCCGGTGGAAAACCGAAACGGCTGCGCGGGTCACCGCGTCCGCAGACGGCGATCGAGCGGGCCAGGCAACGGGCACGGGAACGCAAGCACCGGATGGTCGTGGCCCGGGTGCTGCCCGGCCGGTGACATCCCCGAACAACGGGAGGGTGTCATGGCGTACGACGTCGGTGTTGCGTTCGTCCGGATCGTCCCGTCGTTCCGGGGCATCGAGAAGGATCTGCAGGCCGGCGCCCAGAAGATCGCCGACGGCATCGACAAGCAGATCCAGAAGACGCTGCCGAAGAGCTTCGGCAAGGCGATCCGTGACGGTGTCAGCTCGGACGTGGCCGGCGCCAGCCGCCGGGCGGCGTCGGGTATGGCTGGCGCCGGCCGCAAGGCGGCGGAGGACTTCACCGACGCCTTCAACGCGGGGCTGCGTGGCAGGCTCCGCGCGGTCGAGTCGGCCCTGCCGAAGCTGACGATCACCGGCGACTCCACCGACGTGGAGAAGGCCCTGGACCGGGTGCGCCGCCAGGCGGTGTCTCTGTCGGAGCAGACGATCGGCGTCGACATCGACGGCCGGACCGCTATCGCCGCGGTGCGGCAGATGAACGACGAGCTGCGTCGCTTGGAGGGTCAGGCGACGACGGTCGAGTTGCGGATGGACATCGCCCGGGGCCGGCGTGAGCTGGACCAGTGGGTGGAGGATGTGCGGGTCGCGACCGAGGTCGCCGGCCGGCAGTCCGGGCGTTCGTTCGCCCGGATCTTCCGCAGCGGGGTGCTGCAGGCGGCGGACCCGTTGCCCGAGGTCGAGATCGACGCCGACACCGACCCGGCCCAAGCCGAGTTGGTGAAACTGCGCCGGTACCTGGCCGACCTCAGCCAACTGATCATCGGCGTGGATGTTGACGCACCCGAGGCGCTGGACCGGCTGGACCGCATCCGTGAGCGGCTGCGGGACCTGTCGACCAACGCCGACAACCTGGAACTGCGGATCGACGCGGACCAGTCGTTGCAGGTCGTCGACGGTGTGTTCGACCGGCTGACGACGCAGGCGGAGAAGGCCGCCGACCAGGAACGGAAGCGGCAGCAGGAAGAGGCACGCAGGGCGGCCGAGCAGGCCGCGAAAGAGGCGGCCCGGCTGGCGCAGATCCAGGAACGGGAACGCAAGCGCGGGGCCGAGCAGGCTGCCCGCGAAGCTGCCCGGCTGGCGCGGGAGCAGGAACGGGACCGCAAGCGTCAGGAGGAGAAGGCGCGGCGGGACCAGGAGCGGGCGGACCGGGAAGCCGCCCGTGAAGCCAAGGCGCAGGCCAAGGACCGCGAGCGGGAGCTGAAGCGGCAGCAGGACGAGGCCCGCCGCGAAGCCGAACAGGCAGCCCGTGACGCGGAGAAACTGTTCGGTCAGACGTGGGCCGGGCAGATCCGTGAGCGGGTCGCCGACGCGTTGCGGCAGGCGTTGCTGGCGACCGAACTCGGCATGCGGCCGGCGCAAGATGCCGACGAGCAGCGGGTCCGTGACCTTCAGTCACTGCTGCGCGGCCAACTGCCGGACGCGATGCGCACCCTGCACGACCAGCGCATCGGTATCGATGTCGATGTTGATGACGCGATCGCGCAGGTCACCGCGCTGCGGGAGCAACTTGAGCAGCTGGCGCGGCTGACACCGAACGTGCAAGTGCAGGCCGACGCCATCGCCGCCGCCGCCGAACTGGCCGCTATCGAGCGGATGGCGGAGCAGATCGACTCCCGGCAGGTACGGCTGCAGGTCGAATCCGACGCCGACAGGGTGCTCAACAACGTCGGCCAGGCCGCCGAGGTGTCACTGTCGCATCTGGAGCGACTGATCTTCACGTCGCTGTCGCTGGGCACCGTGCTGGTACCGGCCGCCGCCGCTGCGTCGTCGGCGATCGGGTTCATCGGCGCCGCCGCTGTGTCGGCGACGTCCGGTATCGGGGTCATGCTGCTCGGCTTCTCCGGCATTGGCGAAGCGGTGCAGCAACTGGAGGCGTACAACGATGACCTGGACAAGTCGCAGGCGTCGCTGGCCCGGTCCGGGTTCGCCGCGGCATCAGCGGCGGACGCGATCGCGTCCGCCGAGCGGTCGTTGGCGAACGTGCGGGCGTCGAACGCGGAAGCCGCCCGCCGGTCCGCGCGGGCGGTGGAGGACGCCGAACGGGCGGTCGGCCGGGCGCAGGAGGCCCGCCGTGAGGCCACCGAGGCGCTGACCAAGGCGATCGAGGACGAGCACAAGGCCAACCAGAACATCGGCCGGGACCTTGAACGGTTGGAGATCGAGCAGCGGCAGGCGCTCGTCGACCAGGCCGAAGCGAAAGAGGAATTGGACCGGCTGCTGGCCAATCCTCGGGCCACGCAGATCCAACGCGACCAGGCGAAAGTTACCTACGACGAGATCACGTTGCGGATCAAGGATCTCGGTGACGAGCAGAAGGAGCTGCAGGAGCAGCAGGAGGAGTACGCCCGGAACGGGGTCGACAACTCGGATCGGGTGCGGGCGGCGCAGGACCGGGTCGCCGACGCCAACCGGCGGGTGGAGGACAGTCAGCGGCGGCTCGCGGACGCGGCCGTGGCGCAGCAGTCTCAGCAGCGGCAGGCGTCGTTCGCGCTGGTCAACGCGCAGGAGGCGTTGGAGCGGGCGCACCGGCAGGCCGGGCAGGCGGCGGTCACCGCCAGTGTGGCCGGCGGTGAAGCGCTCGACAATCTGAACGATGCGATGGAGGATCTGTCGCCGGCTGGCCGCGAGTTCGCCGAGTTCCTGTTCGGGCTCAAGGACGAGGTGTTGTCGCTGCGTGACGCCGCGCAGGAGAACATGCTGCCTGGGGTGCAGTCGGCGATCGAGAACCTGCTGCCGTTCCTGCCGCGGTTCCGGGACTACGTCGGTCGGGTCGCCAACAGCGTCGGTGGTTTGTTCGACGAGACGTCACGGTTCCTGACGGCGGATCGGACGTGGCGGCGGTTCTGGACCTACACCGACGCGACGACAGTGCCGACGATGGAGCGGCTGTGGCGGATCGGCCGGAACCTGTCGACCGGTCTGGTCGCCTTGTACCTGGCGTTCACTCCGTTCACCGAGGACGTCGGCGCCGGCATCGAAGGGTTGACGGCCAGCTTCGCCGAGTGGGGCGAACAGTTGGAGCACTCGGCACGGTTCGCCGACTTCCTCGACTATGTGCGGGAGTCGATCCCGCGGGTGCTGGGCCTGGTCGGCGAGCTGACCACGTTCATGTGGCGGTTCGTGCAGGCTGCGGCACCGGTCGGCACTGTCGTGGCGGCCGCGTTCACGTTGTTCTTCGAGCTGTTGAACGCGATCCCGATGCCGGTTCTGCAGGCGATCGTCATTGTCATCGGGGCGTGGTCGGCCGGGTTGACGGCGTTGGCTGTTGCCGGTCGGCTGGCTGCGATCAACCAGATGCTGGTTGCTCGGGCGGCGCGGGCGGGTCATACCGCGTTCTCTGCTGGCTTGACGGTTCAGGACGCCTACAACGAGTCGCTGAGCCGTTCGGAGGGCCGGTCACGCGCGGCGGCCACCGCGTTGGGCGGTCTGAACGCGGCTGCCCGCACAGCCCGGCTCGGCATGTCCGGTCTGGTGACGTTTTTGGGTGGGCCGTGGACGATCGCGATCGGCGCAGCGGTTGTCGCGGCCAGCTACCTGACGTCGCAGTGGGAGGAACAGCGGGCCAGGGTCGATGACCTGCAGACGTCGCTGTCAGAGCTGGGGACCGCCTACCGGGAGTCCGGTGACCTGTCCAACGAGTCAGTTCAGGCTGCGGTGCTGCAGAACGACCTGCTGCGGGACCTGGCGGCCAACGCGTCCGCGTACGGGGTGAGCCTCGAAGCGGTAGCAAAGGCGGCGGCTGGTGAACGGGCGGCGCAGTCCGAGGTTGTGGACGTGCTCCGGGAGAAGTTGGCGCTGATCGACGCCGAGATTGAGTCTCGCGAGTACGATCCGGCGCGGCGTGCGCTCGCTGACATCATCGGTGAGCGTGGGGCGCGGCTGTTCGACGACGATGATCTGAAAGGGCTACGGGAGCAGCGCGGCGAGATCGAAACCCTGATCGACGGGTTGGAAGGCCAGTTCGACGCTGCCGACAAGGCTGCGGCGGCGACCCGTGCCTTGGACCGGGAACAACGATCTGCTGCTGCCAGCGCCAAGCCGTTGGAGTCGACACAGTTGCAGTTGTCGGAGGCCCTGTCGTTCGTCGCGGAAACGGCGTCGGCGGCGGTGCGACAGTCCGACCTGCTGCGCCGTGCCCACGACAACCTGCATGGGGCGGCGATCGCCGCGTCGGAGGCGGAGGAAGCCTACGAGGCGTCTGTTGCCCGGATGAGTGAGGAGTTGGCCGACAACCGGGACGCGATCGTCGGCAACGCGCAGGCGCTCAGCGTGAGCACCGAGCTGGGGCGGGCTAACCGGGACCTGATCCAGGACCGGCTGGCGGCGCTGCGGGAGATGTATTTCGCGGACGTCGCCTCCGGGGTCGCGGTGTCGGAGGCGTCGAAAAAGCACGCCGACAACATCGAAGTCCTCGTTGAGGAGGCCACGAAGGCGGGCCTGCTGGAGGGTGATGTCCGCAACCTGATCGCGGTCTACGGGCAGATTCCGGCGAAAGTGACCACGGAGGTGACGACGAAGGGTGTCGCCGCGGCGAAGAAGCAGCTGGAGGAGCTGCAGATCGCCCAGTACGCCCTGTCGCAGGGCATCCCGGTGGACCAGGCGACGAAGGAGTGGCGCAAGGCGCGGCAGCGGGCGGACAGTCTCACCGGTGCTGGTGGTCTCGCCGAAGGCGGCCCTGTGCGCGGTCCGGGTACGGGCACGTCGGACTCGATCCCGGCGTGGTTGTCGAACGGCGAGTGGGTGCAGCCGGCGGCGACGGTCCGCTACTACGGCACCGCGTTCATGGAGGCACTGCGCCGCCGGATGATCCCCCGGGACGCGTTCGCTGGCCGCAGCCACGACCATGCGGGCGGGTACGCGTACGGCGGTCTCGTCGAGTGGCCGTTCCCGGTCACCGCCAGCCGGACCCGGATTCCGACGATGGATGAGGTCGCTGCCGTCGCGGCGGCGACGGCTGGTTCGTCGGCCGGTGGTATCGGCTCGGCGAACATGATGCGGATCCTGCGGGCGGTGTTCCCGGGGCTGCCGTTGTATTCCGGTTTCCGGCCGGGGTCGCGGACGGCGTCGGGCAGCCTGTCCTACCACGCGCGAATCGCCGCGAACGGCCAGCAGGGGCGGGCGGTCGACGTGCCGCCGGACATGTCGGTGTTCAACTGGATTCGCGCCAACTACCGCAACTCCCGGGAGTTGATCTTCTCCCCGGCGGGGTCGCGGCAGATTTGGAACGGCCAGCCGCACATCTACTCGGAGCCGGTCCGTTCCCAGCACTACGACCACATCCACTGGGCGTACGACTCGGGCGGCTGGCTACCGCCCGGTGTGTCCACGGTGGTCAACGCGACGGGCAGGCCGGAGCCGGTGTTCTCGCCGGGCCAGTGGGACCAGATGTCGACGCTGATCCGGCAGACCCGCGGCGGCTACCGGGTCGAGCATCACTGGCACTTCCGTGAGGCCGCGTTGGACATGGACCGGCTGCAGGCGTGGCAGGACCGGCAGGACGCCCTCGCCCGGATCGACCGACCCGCCTGACGACCGCCGCCATCCCCTTGTTCATCCGATCCGAGGGGGGTGGCGGTGGTCGTCTACACGCCGGAGAACCCGGGCACGATGCGGGCCGTCTACGTCGACCCCGACGGCGTGGAATGGCCGCTGACCGGCCCGCACACCCTGCACGGATGGCTCACCCCACCCGGCCCGGCCGGGTGGGGTGCGGCGCCGATCTCCATCGTGTCGGACCCGCGCGCCACCGGCGGCGACCAGGTGCGGCACATCCGTTCGTCGGCGCGGCGCATCAACTGGCCGCTGCACATCTACGGCGACACCCACGAACAGTTCGTCACGCGTTGGCGGGCGTTGATCGCCGCGATCACGATGACCACCCACCGGATGACCGCCGGGGCGCTGCGGGTGGAGCGGCCGGACGGGTCGGCCCGGCAGATCGACGTGTTCTACGAGGACGGTCTGCAGGGGTCGGCGGGGGAAGCGTGGCTGTCGGCGAACCCTGTGGTCACCTGGTACTGCCCGGACGGCTACTGGCGCGACACCACGGCGATGACGGTGGAGCGGTCGCACGCGCCTGGCGCGTCGTTCCTCGGCGACTACCCGCGGGTGTCCAGCTCGCGGGTGCTCGGCACCACCGACGTCGTCAATCCGGGCGAGGTCACCGCCTGGCCGACGTGGACGCTGACCGGCCCGGCGACGTCATTGACGGCGGTCAACCACACGCTGGGGCAGCAGTTCGCCCTGTCGTACAGCTTGGGCGCGGGCGAGACGGTGACGGTGACGACGTTCCCGCCGACTGTTCGTGGCCCGGCAGGCGCCAACCTTGTCGACTCGCTGGACTGGCCGGACAGCCAGCTGTGGCCGCTGGCGCCGGGCGTCAACTCGGTCGAGTTCCTGGTCGGCGGGGCGACCACCGGCTCGATGGTGGAAATGGCGTTCTACCCGCGATACGAGGCGGCCTGATGGCGATTCAGATCCTGGTGACCGACGCCGACCTGAACCGGATCGGTGACCCGATCGACGGCTGGGAGACGGTCAACTGCACGCTGCGGTTCAACGAGCCGTCGTCCGGGCAGTTCGTTGTCGCCGGCCACCAGTGGATTCGTGACCAGATCGAACCGGCGCACCGGGTGGTGGTGATCCGCGACGGCCAGATTTTCATGGCCGGCCCAATCGAACGCGCACTGTATGAGCGGTCCGACGACGGCGAAAACTCCGGCGACGGCAAGTACACGGTGACGTTCGCCGACGATCTGGCGTTGATCGCCGGCTACATCACCTACCCGGACCCGACGGTCACCCCCGAGAACCAGATGGTCGACCACTGGACGCACAGCGGCAACGCCGAGGTCGGCATCCGCAGTCTGGTCGACGCGAACTGCGGGCCGTCGGCGATGGCGGCCCGCCGGATTCCCCGGCTCGGGCTGGCTGACCTCGCCGGTGTCGGGTCGAGCGTGGATATCAAGACCCGTCTGGAGCCGATCGGTGACGTGCTGCGGCAGGCGGCCCGTGACGGCGGCGGGCTGGGGTTCCGCACCTGGCAGGACGGCAAGGACATCAAGTTCGGCGTCTACCAACCGGCGGATCTGTCGACCAGTGTCCGGTTCGGCTTCGGGTTGAACAACCTGCGCTACCTGGCGTATGAGCGGGTCGCGCCGACGGCGACCAGCGCGGTGGTCGGCGGGCAGGGTGAGGACGACGACCGGTACGTCATCGGCCGCACCGACGCCACGGCGGAGTCGACGTGGGGGCGCCGCGAGGTGATGGTGTGGCGGCCCGGCGGAAGCCCGCAGGCCGAACTGGAAGCGGCCGGCGACGACGCGATCGCCGAGGGCGCCGAAACGGCCCGGTTGCAGACGTCGGCGTACGACTCGCCGGATCAGCGGTACGGGCAGCATTTCGGGCTCGGTGACCGGGTTTCGGTGCAGATTTGGCCCGGCTACGAAATCAGTGAGCTGGTGCGGCTGGTGAATCTGCAGGCATGGGCCACAGCGGGTGAACTCGTCAGCGTGATGGTCGGCACGCAGGAGGCGCTGTCCAACCCGATGTGGGCGCGGCGGCTCCGTCAAATCGACCGGCGGGTGGGGCGGCTCGAACGCACCGTTATTCCCGCCGCTGTCCCGGCATAGCCTTTAGGGGGATCGCGTGGCGTCTCTTTCGTATCCCGACCCCGCCTACAATTCCGGCGCGTTGTCCGATCTCGAATACGAGCGGCTGGCCGGACCTCAGGCGGCGGACGGCCTGATCGCCGACCCGGCTGATCCGCCAATGGTGTGGGCGGACGGCACCGGGACACGACGCGTGTACGTGCTGTCGAACCGGCGTGCGCTGATCCGGGGCTTCCTGTACGACTCGGGACCGACGACCACGACGTTGACGCTCGCCGCCAACAACTCGGGCGTGACCCGCGTCGACCTGGTTGTGCTGCGCCTGGACAGGTCGACGTGGACGGTCCGTGAGGCGGTCGTGCAGGGCACACCGGGTGCCGGAGCACCGGCGCGGACCATGAACACCGGGTCGATCGGTGTGTGGGAGTTCCCACTGGCGGAGGTGACGGTCGATCCGGGCGCGTCGGCGATCGCCGCCGGGCAGGTGGTGACCCGGGCGTGGCAGATCGGCAACGACGGGCAGATTCGCTGCACCAGCCAGACCCGGCCCCCGCATGAGCAGTACCGGCTGATCGGGGAGATGGACACTGGCCGGCTGCTGGTGTCGTCCGGCTCGGAGTGGCGGGTCGTCCGGGAGGACACCGGCTGGGTCGACGGCAACGTCTCGTCGGGGTGGAGCACCGCCGGCTACGGCTGGCTACGGATGCGCCGGGTGTCCGGCATCGTCTACTGCAAGATCGAGTTGGAGCGCACGGGCGGGAACCTCGGCACGAGCGCAGAGTCCCAGATGGGTGTGATCCCGTCGGGGTACAGACCGTCGGAGTACACCTACTTGGTCGCGTACGCCAACGGCGCCATCATCGCGCGGCTCGCCGTGCAGACCGACGGTGCGGTTGTGCTTCGCAATCATCCAGGAATCAGCACCGGATTCACCGTGACGGGGAACCTCACATCCTGGCCGGTCTAACAGCCCGCCCCCGGTTGAACAGGCGCGCACCGTCGCGCCGCAATAACCTTTTGAGGAGTGCCTGTGCGTATTCCAGGTGTCCCGTACGTGCAGGGACGGAACAACTACGAGGACGGCGACGGCCGGAAGTACGGCATCGCTATCCACAACACCAGCAATGATGCCTCCGACACGGAGGAGGCGTCGTACGCCACCCGGCGTACCGACGGCACCTCTTCACATCTTTATGCCGACCATGACTCGGTCACCCAGTCGTTGGACACCGACGCCCGTGCCGGGCACGCCGGCAGCTGGCAGGGCAATGACAACGCCATCAGCGTGGAGATCACCGGCGCGAACGGCTGGTCGCGGGACCGGTGGCTGCGGTCGGTGGCGTGGGACAAACTCGGCGTCGCCCTGGCTGCCGTGATTCGCCATCACTGGCCTGACGGCTCATTCAGGGTGCGCCGCGCGACCGTTACCGAGATGCGGTCAAATCCCAAAGTCAAAGCGCTCTACGGGCATGACGACATGCGCCGGTCGTGGGGCGGCACCACCCATACAGATCCGGGACCGAACTTCCCGTGGGACCGCCTCTTTCAGGCAATCAACACCGCACTGACCCCGCCACAGAAGGAGCCCAGAATGGACCTGAGAGAAATCGCTCACGCGGTCAACGACTTCCGGTGGCCGGCAGACAGCGGAAAGACGTTGTACAGCCACAGCCGCGATGCGGCCGACGCCGCCCGGAGGATCCTGGAAGGCCAGGCTGTCATCCTCGCTGAGCTGAAGGCGATGGCTGGCCGGGGCTGGGTCGACGAGCACGCCATCATCGCCGGAGTCCTCGCCGGCCTGTCCGGCAGGGACATTGACGACGCCGCCGACGCGTTGGCCGCCGTGTTCGGTGATCGTGTCGGCGAACTCGCGTCGGCGCTGGTGTCCCGCATCCCGGCGGAGAGCTGAGCCGGTGCGTGGCACTCGTCCAACCACCCCAGCAGCCGCGGCAGCTGCCGCCGGTCGTCAGGGATTCGGTGATGCTGGCGATCGGCGCCGGGGGGATCGCCTACCAGCAGTGGACCGGCCAGGTGTCGGAGCTTCTGCTGGGCGTCTACGTTCTGTTGTTGGGCGGCCCGGCGGTCGGCGGCCTGTGGTCGATGCTGCGCGGCGTTCCTACAACCGGGCCGCCGTCGCAGTCTCCGGAGCCGCCTTCACCGTCGGGGCCGTCTACTGGATCGCCACCTGCGTCGGGCGAGGCTGACCGTTGACCAGACAACACGGGGATGTGCGGGTCAAACTCCCGCCGAAACTGGTGTACGCGGCGGTCGCCGTCGCGGTGTCGCTGATCGCGACGGCGACGGCTTTCGTTGTCGTTTCGGCACGCGCGGAGCAGCGTGCGCAGCTTGCCGAGCAGGTAGCCCGGGACGCGGTGCACCAGTCGGAGCAGCGGCTGTGCCGGCTGATCATCGTGTTGGATGACCGGTTCCGGGCAGATCCGCCGTCTGAGCCGGTGCGGCAGGAGATGGCAGACACGATCGCCGAGTTGCGGGACCTGTACGGCTGCCCTCTGCCGGGCTGATCCCAGCGCTGACTGATTCAGTCCGGCATCTCGGCGGGTGCCGACCGATGCGTTCGCCTGATTCCGACTGTTTGCCAACCACCCCAAGGAGGGTTCTGATGGATTCGATCATCCTGCCTGAGTTGCCGACCTATCTGTTCGCGCCCAACCTGCCCGGTGTCCTGTCTCTCATCCTCACCGTGCTGCTTCCGCTCGCGGCGGCGCTGCTGATGCGCCAGTCGTGGTCCACCACGACGAAGGGCATGGTCCTTCTCGGCCTGGCTGCGGTGAAGGCGGTCGCGGAGGCGTGGCTGGTCGCAGTCGACGCTTCGGTGGCGTTCAACTTCGCCGAGGTCGGCTACGCGGTCGCCGTGAACTGGGGTATCGCCGTTGCCGCCTACTTCGGCCTGTTGAAGGGCACCGGTGTGCAGCGGTCCGCGTTGCAGTCCGGTGTGAAGGACCGTGTCATCGACGGCACCGCTGTGTAACCGTCGGCTACCTGCTGTCTCGCCTTCCGTTTCTCGTGTGCTTCTCATCGCCCCGCCTGCAGCTGCCGTGCTGCGGGCGGGGCGATTTGCTGTTCTGCGGGCAGGGTTTCGGTGACGGCCTGCCGGTATTCGGCGTCGGTGTACAGCCGCCCGCAGGTGCCGCACTCGATGTAGTCGTCGCCGACCGGCCGGGGTTCACCCGGTCCTGGTGGGGTCGGCTCGAACAGCTGGTTCACGGCCCGGCATCCCTGGCAGCGCACACCCCACCGGATGCGGGGTGCTGCTGGTGTTTCCCCGGCGAAGTGGCGCAAGGTCAGCCACATGTCGTGCAGTTCGGCGGCGCAATCGGGCAGGGCGCTGTACCTGTCCAGGACGGCGTCGATGCGGATCGGGTGGAGCATCCAGCGGACGAGTGCGCGGACTGTCGGGTCTGGTAGGTGGGTGTGGGGGAACAGTTCGGCCCGCCAGCTGCGCGCCCACCCGTCGAGGAGGGTGGCTACGGAGATCAGCCCGGTCTGGTCGTTGATGTTGTCGCGGATCGGGCCGAGTGGGCGTGCGGGCGAGGTGAGGTCCGTTTGGTCGATGTTGATTGGTAGCCGCTGGTCGTGGCTGCCGGACACCCGCGGTTGCGCGGATTGGCCGGGTACGGGTCCGGCTCCGCCGAGGACAGCGATCGGGTCAGCCGGGAGTGTCCGTCCGGTTGGGTCGCCTTTGCGGTCGCGTTCGGGGTAGCGGCGGTTGTCTGGGCTGCCGTGGTCGGGGTTCGCCGCCGCCCGGTGGAGGCGCGGGTAGTCGCCGAGTTCAGCGACGAACCGGGTGCGGTGGCCGTTGCAGGTTTGGGAGCCGAGTGTTTCGGGGTGTCGGGGGCGGGCGTCGGGCCGGTAGACGGGGCAGAGAGTGCAGGTGTCGGCCATCAGGTTGATCTCCGGGTTTGCGCAGGATGGGGGTAGTGTCGTGCGCGGTTGGTGATCACCTGTCGTGGCTGGCGGGTGTGTGGGTGCTGGTGCCGTCCGGTCGGGGAGGTCGGACGGCACCAGCCGTTTACCGGCGGTGCCGGCGGCGGGGGTCGAGCGGTGCCGACGGGGGGCCGGTGTTGCGTTCCCGGCGGAGCCGCAGCGCCCGCTGCTGCGGGTCTTCGGCCGCCTCCTCGTGATCGTCATCGCTGTCGGCGGGTGGCTGCCCTGTTCCGGGTATGACCAGGCCGGTTTCAGCTGCGATCAGTTGCAGAAACGAGCGGATGGCAGCGCGATCCTCCGGCGTCCGGGGAGGCTCGTCCAGCCAGTACATCGACGCATGGAGTCCTGCGCGGTGCGGGTTGTGGTATCCGCCCAACGTGCCCATTCGACCCTGGTACGGGACAATCTCGACCGCAGTGCCTCCGAAGGAGCCGACTAGAACGGCCCGGACTATACCCAGGCTGGGCGGGTTACCGCCGTCTACCGACTCCGTGTGCTGCGGGTTGCCCAGTTCACGTTCCAGCTTCGACCATGCTTCAGTGAATGCCTGCTCGTGGTTGTTGGGTACGTCGCAGCCAACCCACCGGTAGCCGTCGTCGAGCCGCAGATGCCACCCGTCACACCCGGCACGCCGGTACAGGCGGGCGTTGTGGCGGCCGGTGTAGTAGGTGTCGCCAGAGCCGCTGATGGTGGGTCCGTAGTTGGTGGCGACGAGTTCGAGTCCGCTGTCGTCGTCTTCGGCGGTGACCAGATCCGGCCTCCACCGCATCGGCCCCAGCGGGGGGTAGGCGCTGTCCGGCTGGTTCGCTACCTCGGCGACGTTGGTGGCCTGTTGGCTGTCCCAGGCGTGTTGGCAGTCCGGTCCGCAGAAGTAGGCGGACGGGCTGCTGTCCGGGATGGGCTGCTGGCAGTTGCCGCAAAGCCCGTCGATGGCGGCGTCGATTCGGTCAAGCAGGCTCATTGCGTGCCTTCTCCTTCGCGTGCTGGGCTTGTTCGGCGAGTCTCGCTCCGAGTACGGCCGCCTCATCTGGGGTGAAGACGACCGCGAATCGGAGGCCGTGTTGGGTGCCGAATACGGCGACCGCGCCGGTGCCGGGGCAGTGTTTCGCCGGACGGGCCGGTCGGCCATCTCAGGGTCATGGTCGTCTCCTGCCTGCGATTCGGGCTACGGTATCGGCGTAGCGGCGGCGGTTCTCGGGTTGGGCGGCGCTTAGCGGAGCCAGCGTGCCGGGTTGGGCCGCAGGAGTGCGCGGCCTTTCGGGGATGTCGTCGAGCAGGCTGGGCTGGTTGGGGTTTGCTGCGGGTACCGGGTGTGGTCTGGGCGGTGCCGGCCGGCGGGGTTGTGCCGGTGGGGTGTGGCCGTGTTTGCGTGCGCAGCTGCTGCCCCAGCCGGCGGTCAGGCGGCCTTTCAGCACCGGGCGTCCGCACCGGCAGCGCCTCGGCGCGTCGGGGTGGGGCAGCAGCGCGTCGTCCATCGGGCTATGCCGTGCCGTGGGTGGCGTGCTGCCGGTCACGGATGTGTTCGGCTTCGGCCGGCGGCAGCCAATGCTGGCAGGGGTAGACGGCGTACAGGCCGTGGCTGTGCTGCATGCGGTCGATGCGGTTGACGCAGCGGGGGCAGTACGGTCGGCGGTCCTGAGTCACCGGCAGCCTGCCCCGAACAGCAGGACTGCCAGGTACATGCCGCCGACGACGTAGACGAACGGCATGAGAATGCGCATGACGGCCGCGTGTCGGCGTTCGCCGCGGTCGAAGCGAGCGTCGTCTTCGGCGTGCTGCAGGCGTTCGGCTTCAGTCTCCATCGAGGCTCCGGTCGGGGTTGAGGTGGCGGTGGGCGTTGGCGGCTAGGGCGGTGGCACTGTCCGGCCGGTTGTGTGACACGGCGGGGACTGCCGTTTCACTGTTCGCCGGGTTGACGGCAGCGCAGGGGCAGGTCAGGTTCTGGCCGGGGCTGCCAGCCGTGACGGTGTACCAGCAGCCTGCGGCGCGGTGGTGGTCCCACAGGTGGTCGCAGGAGTGGCAGCGGGCCGGGGTTGCCGGGTTACCGTGGGCGGCGAGTACCTTCCGCCAGCGGTCGACGGTGGCTTGTGGGACTGAGCCGCGCATGCATCCGGTGCTGTCCGCGCCGTTGACGCGGCCGAATCCGTTGAGGACTTCTTCGAGGGTTTCGGCGAGCCGGGCCGCCCGCTGCTTCCATCTGTCTCGCTCGGTGGTGCGCTCGACAAGCCGGGCGGTGAGGGTGTTGGCTCGTTCGGCTTCGTCTCGGAGATCGCTGGCGTCGTCGCGCGCTTTGTCGCGTTGCCGGGTGGCCTTGTTTCGGTCGTGGTCGAGTTGCCGGACGATCTGTGCGTCGGTCTTGATGCGGTTGACGGCCCGGTCAACGACCTGCCCGAGTCCAGGGAGGTGGGTGACTTCGACGCCGTGGTCGTGCAGGCAGGCAGCAAGGTCCTCGTGGGCGGCGGTGACCTGGGCGAGGAGGGACCGGTTGGAGTGGAGGACGTCGGTCACCATCCGGAAAAGGGCGTAGGCGTCCTCAGGCTTGCCGGCGGTGGTGTTGAACGCCTGGGCGATCTCGTTGACGGTCTGGACGGCGGCGTCGTGGATCTTCGACTTGCACCAGCCTTCGGCGATCCATTCCGCCGGATCTTGCAGGTCGTCAGACATTGGTGTCTCCGATCGGGCCGCCGACCAGCACCAGCCGGCCGGTCTCGTCGGCGTAGCAGCGGTACCTGCCCGGTGCGGCCGGCGCAATGGTGAGCGCGGTCGCGGCTTGGTTGGTGGGGCAGGTGAACAGGGTTCCGGCTGCCCGGCAGTACAGCGGGTGCTGCAGGGTCCAGCCGTCGGCGCGGATGTCGACCTGGTGAGGTTCGCCCGGCCAGGCCACTACGACGAGGGCACCGTCGATCAGCCGGCGGATCGCGGCCACGTCCTGCTTGTCGTAGGGCTGGTCTTGTTCGGCGAGGTGTTCGCGGATGGACATGGTTTCGACGTCGGCGGCCATCTCGCGGATGAGCGATTCGGCTGCGGCACACTGCTCTGCGGGGGTCACTGAGGGCCGCCTCCTGCCAACGAGCGTATGGCGTCTGCGATCAGCCGGTGAGCGACGGCTTTGTCGATCTGCTCGATGTAGCCGTCCTCGTCGAGCGCGCCGTTGACCAGCCCGGCTTTGATCAGCGGCGGGTACAGGTCGTACTGCCATCCGGAGTCTCCGAACGGCCTCTTGCCGCTGAACCCTTCACCTTCGTGCCAGAGGGTGGCGAGGAGTTCGATCAGGTAATCGCGGATCGTTGCGGCACCGGGTTCGTTGTGGGGTAGGGGCAGGTCAAGCACCGTTTTGGGGTTGAGGTCAGGCATCGCTTCCTCCTGACGGGAAGGTGAGCGCTTTGACTTCCGGCTTGTCTAGGGCTTCGCTCTGCGTTGAGGCGTACGCGGCGAGGTCGGCCAGGTGCCGGTGTTGGGCGGTTGGTGCCATGCCGTAGATGGCGTCGCTGTCGGGGTCGAGGTCACGGGTAACGCGAGCGCACAGATTGTTAAGCGCTGTGGCCAAGATGGTGGCCGCTTCCTGGGCCCGGTCGCGGTCTGCGCGGGCCTCGTCGACCAGTTGGGCGAGGCGGCTGGACTCTTCCAGCGTTAGCCGTTCGTCTCGTTCGGCGATGGCTTTGTCACGTTGATGGGTCAGGTGCGCCCGGATGGTCTTCCAGTCGGCGTTGAATCCCTCCAGGTCCTCGCGGCCCTTACGGATGCGGTCGAGGGCTGCCTTCACGAGGGCGAGGAGCCCGGCCGCGTGGTCGACGTCCACGAGTTCGGCTGACAGGCCGGCGAGGAGTTGCCTGCGGGCGTTGCCTGCTTCGGAGGGTGCGGCCCAGTCGGCTTCGCGTGCCGCAAGTTCGGCCTTGGTTTCCGCTAGGGCTTCCCGTGCCTCAAGGAGTTCGGCTGCGGTGACCGGCCGGGTTTTCACCTCGGGGCAGTACTCGCCGCGATTCCAGGCTTCGTCGGTGATGAAGTGGTCGCAGTCGCGTTCGATGCACGCTTTGTAGCCTTCGCCGAGGGTTGCTGCGTCGATGATCTTCTGGGCGTCGGCCAGTTGCCGTTGAAGGTCAGCGATGGTTTCGGCTTGGATCGCGGCGGTGACGGCCGGGTTGGTGGCGTCGAGGGTTGGCTGGATTGTGTCGGTCACCGTGGGGTCTCCTCCGTGGTGGTGCCGCTGGACGGGATGTGGTCGAGCGCCCGCCGGAGGTTGGTGAGCGCCAGCCGGACGTTGCCGCCAGCGAGCGGTAGCGCCGCGTCGACGGCTGCGTCCAGCAGCCTTCGGACGGCCGCTGCGTGGGCGCGGCTGGCCGCAAGGGTTTGCTCCGGGGTTTGGTCGAACGAGTCTGCGGGCTGCCGCAGGTCGAGGTCCGTGATTCGGGTCGTGGAGGTGCCGGGCCGGTCTTCGAGCGCGTGGGCGATCCAGTCTTCGACCAGTTCGGCCCGCTCGTTCGGCCGGTAGTAGTTGCCGGCCCAGGTGACTTCCACCAGGAGGCGGGTGACGATGCCTTCGCTCAAATCGGTCATAGTCAGTCCTCGTCCCAGCCGTACAGGAGGACGCCGTTGACGTCGAATGCGGCGACGGCGTCCCGGTGTCGTTGTTCGGGGGTCATGGCGTTCCACTGCTCGCGCGGGTAGTCGCGACGGCAGATCGCCCAGGCCCGGCCCGAGTTGCCGTTGGCGACCGTGAAGGTGATGGTGATGGTGTCGTCCTGGGCGTCGGTCGGCTCGGTCATCGGGTGGTCTCCTCTGCTCGGAGGTCGGCAAGGTTGCAGGTGGGGCAGTCGTCGCAGTGCAGGGTGCCGCCGATGACCCGCCAGCCGCAGTCCAGCACCTCCGACAGGGCGACCGCTGCGGTCGGCCATTCGATCCGGCCGCCGTCGATCTGCCGTCCGCAGGCGGCGATCGCGGTCCAGCAGCCTTCGTCGCGGGGGCAGGCGGTGACGACGTCGTGGAGTGCGTCGTTGGCTTCGATGAACTGGTTGGCGTCGGCTTCGGTGGCGAAGTGGGGGGAGTGTTCCCCGTCGTCCCACGGCATGCCGTTCCGGTCGAGGTACAGCAGCTCCCAGCATTCGGTGGGCTGCTGGACGATGCCGGCAGGCAGCGTCGTGGTAGGCCGGGTCATCGCGTCGCCTCCCCGGCGAGAACGCCTTCCCGCTGTAGATAGGCAGCGACGTGCTGGGCGGTCGCGTCTGCGTTGAATGTGACCTCGGCGCCGGACGGCAGGCGTACCTCGAACCGCCAGTCCTCGGCGGGTAGGTCCGGGTTGATGGCCTTGGCCTTCTCCGGGCCGTACAGGGCGCGGGCCTGAGCTGCTATGTCGATGAGGCTGATGGTTGTGGTGTCAGGCATGGGTGGTCTCCGTTCGTGGTGGGCGGGCGAACCGGTTCACGGCTCGTCCTGGCAGGTCCAGCAGTCGCAGAACTCGTCGTGGTCGGTGTCGCAGTCGCAGAACTGGGAGTGCACCGACTGCCCGCACTGGTCGCAGCGGGGGCAGTCGCAGCTGCCGATGCCGTCGCCTTGGTAGCGGGATTGCGGCAGGGTGCACACGTCGCAGGTCGCCACGTCTACCCCTGCCGTCCTGCCCGATGTGCGCTGCGGGTCGGCCGGTAGTCGGCGAACTCGGCCGGCGTGTAGACGTGGAACCGGTCGGCTTGGTCGCGGACGATCCAGTCGTCGAACTCGGCCTTGTGCCGTCCGTCCGGGGTGAAGACGGTGTAGCCGCTGATGTGGAGACCTTCGCCGTTCGGGTTGGGGTCCCAGAAGGCTTTGCCGGGTGCCCACTCGAACACGTCGGGCAGAGTGGCGCGGGTGAGCTGGATGGCGGTCACCCGCACGCCGTGCTGGTTGACGTGCTCGGCGGCCGTCACTGGTTGCCCTCCTCGTCGGCGACCCGTAGCAGCATCGCAGCGAAGGCGCGCACCTGCTCGGCGGTTACCTTTCGGACACACAGTCCGGCGGCGGCCTCCCGGTCGGACATGGAGATCGTCACCCGGAGCGGTCCGCCGTCGTCGAGCGGTCCGACGGACAGGGCGCAGCCGAACGCAAGGTCCCAGTGCGCGGCGGCCGGCTCCTGCTCAGCGGGGTCGTGGCATTCGCGGTAGTCGGGATCGGCGTAGGCCGGCCGGATGTCGTCGGTGTTCACTGGGCGGCCTCCGTGGAGTCGAGCACTTCCCGCCAGCGGGCGATGTGCGACGACGCGACCATGTGGGATCGGACGTTCCCGCCGGGCAGCTGTTTCGGGAACGCAGTCAGCACTTCGCGCAGCGCGACGGCGAGTTTGGCCCGCTCGGCGAGAATCCGGCTGGCATTCGGGAGTGCGTTCGCCCCGTAGTTCGCCTCCCACTGGGCAAGTTCAGCGCGGGCCAAATCCAACTGGTAGCGGGCGTTGTCGCGTTCGGTCTCGACCTGGTAGAGCTTGGCGCCGGCGCCATCGGGGTCGGGGCGGTTCTGGTCGGTCATGGCGTTGTCCTCTCGGTCGGCCAGGGCGTGCCGGAGTTCGGTGTGCGCCTCGTCCAGCGGGCGGGTGGTGAGGACCTGGGCGATGATGTCGCCGGGGGTGAACACACCTGGGGTGGGGCGGTGCATTCGGCGGATGGTGATTTCGTGGATGGGCTGGTCGGTCACCGGTCGGCTCCCGCCGTGGCGGCGGCCGGGTTACCGGACTCGGCGCGGACGGCCTTGATCACCGTTTCCGGGTCGATGCCGTCGGCCTTCAGCCACCTGACCAGAACGTCGTGGATCAGCTCGCTGTCCTCTTCTTGTGCCCACACCAGATACTCCGCTACCTCGTCCATGCTGGCGGTAGCCCGGAATGCGTAGGCCAGAGAGAAAGCGTCGAAGTAGGCCCTGGACGCTTTGACGAGTTCGCGCATGGTTCCGGAGCCGTTCATCGTGTTGTCGGCTACTTCCATTGCCTGGATGTAGCTGACGTACGCGTTGACCGTGTAGTGCCGGGCGATCCGGTCGCGGGCGTTGTCCTCGTCGCGCGGGTAGGGGGCGAGGCGGTCGGCGATGCTGTTGCCGGTGTTCAGGGTGGTCATCGGTTTCTCTCCTCGTCGGTGGTCGGGGTTGCGGTCGTGCCGGGGAAGTCGGCTGGGTTGAGGTACGGGTAGACGGCGGCCGGGTTGATGCCGTGGCAGGCGAGCAGATCCGTCAGCCACTCCTCGCCTTCGCCGTTGAGGGCGCCGGCTTCGGGGGTGAGGTCCCAGATCAGGGCCGGCGCGGAGGCAGAGCTGTTGGTGAGAGCGACAGCGGCGGCCAGACCGGAGGTTGCGGTCAGCATCAGCAGGCCGATGTCCGGGCGGGAACCGGGCTGCGGGTTAGGCGGCAGATCCTCGGTTTCCCGGCGGAACGTGGCGAAGGCGGCCAGCGCTCGGGCGGCGTGGTGGACAGCCCACTGGGTGGGGGTGCCGTCGCGGTCAGGTTCCGGGGCGATGGTGTTGGCGGTGTTGAACAGGTCAAGGTTCACAATCGGGTCCTTCAGGTCAGGGCTGGGGTTTGCTCGGCGAAGCCGGGGATGACGGTGAAACGGGGCCGCGCCCGGCCGGCTGGGACCGGGTGGTCGGCAAGTACCTGCGGTGGGGTGATGGTCAGCGTCAACGTCGGCCGACGCCAGGTGTCGACCTCCGGCGGTGGCGTCCACTGCGGGTCGAGGGTCTGCCATACGGTGGGCCAGTCCAGTTCGGTGATGTGCCGGACAAGCCGTCCGCCGACGTTTGCGGGCGGACGGGGGACGTCAGCAGCTGCACAGGCTTCCCGGTTGGCTGCGAGCTCCTGCTTGTACCAGTCGTGGTGGCGGGGACATGCCGCGTGTGGGCGTCGCCGGCCGGTCGCCGGGTTGGTGAGGACTGATGCGATGGCGGCGGTTTTTCCGCAGTGCGGTTTGCGTGGGCTGGCGGCCAGACAGGTTGACCAGAGTCCTTTCCTACCGGGGTGGTCGGCGCCGATGTCGTAGCGGCGGATATCGGCTTGGAGCGCGCGGCGTACGCGCCGGTGGTCGGGTCCGGTTACCGGCGGCGTGTCCATTCCCATGCCGATGTGGCGGGCGGTGGTGAAGAGCGGGAACAGGTCGCGGGCGATGCCGTCAAGGGTCCAGCCGTCGTTGCCGGGTTCGGGCTGCCGCAGGATTGTGGCTCGTGCGAGCCACATGCCGATGAGGAGTAGGTCGCCGGTTACTTCGGGGTCGGCGAGTAGCCCGGCGACGGTTCGGTTGTAGGCGTGCAGGGCGCTGTACGTCGGGCCGGTCATGCCGGGGTACCTCCATCCGGGGATGGGTAGTCGCGCCAGTCGATTTGGGACAGCAGTCCGGCGATCTGCCGGCGCAGCAGGTCCAAGGCGACAGGGGCGTCGGTCACGCTGCTTTCTCCTTCGCGGGTTCCGGGCTGGCCGGGCCTGGCGCAGGCATAGCGAGTTGGTCGGGTTCGGGCCGTCCCGCCTCACGTGCCGGTGTGTGCTGTTCGCAGCGGGGACCGCACGGGTACAGGCGGGCCGGGCCGGCGCAGCCGTACGCGCACTGCAGCAGCGGCTTGACCGGACGCGCAGGGCCAGTCGGCTGCCGGCGTCGGGCGTCGTCCAGCGACAAAACCCGCCCCGTCACGCGGCCACCGCCGGCGGCTGGACCCGAACATCAGACGGATATATGTCGTCCAGCCACGCCAACACCGCACGCACTGTCGACCCCCGCCAGTCCCGAGACTGGGTTTCGAACGCGTGCAGCTGCGGCTGCGAGATTCCGATCTGGGCGGCGGCCTGCCGCTCCGACAGGTTGTAGATGCGTCGGGTGTCGGCGACCAGCCGGGGCAGCTGGTCGAGGACGTCGGCGACGTTGCGGTAGCTGTTGGCTTGGACGCTCACGCCGGCACCTCCTGTCGGGTGGTCGTGTGGTGGGGTGGGCATTCGTCGGCCGGGTGCCGGCAGGGGCGGCCGATCGGCAGCGTCAGGCCGTCGGCGCGGGTGGCTGTGCGAGTGCCGTCCGGGGAGAGCTCGACTGTCCAGCCGTGGCAGATGAAGAACGCGGTCGCATGCCACCTACGACAAGCCAGCACGGTCACCACACCCCCGTCGTCTCAGACGGCGAACCAGACTCCCGAGCCACCCGATGAATGAACCGGATCCAGTCCGTCGCAGGCAGCCACCGCTTGTCGTGCAGGTGCGCCGTCCAGCGAATCAGCGCGAACGCCGACTGGCACCGCCGCAAGTCGATGCTGTAGCAGCCGACACACCGGTGGACGCAGGTGCTGCACTCCACCCTCCACCGGGCCACAGAAGGCATCAGCAGCAGCTCACGGATGTCGACCGCGCGAGCATCTACATCCCGCTCGCGGTTCTCCCACGCCTTGATGCGCCGCTGGGCGGCCTGGACCTCCCGCAGGTCGATGTGCAGGGCGCCGGTGGTAGTGAGGGTGGAACAGGTGTCGCACTTCCAGTCGATGCGGCCGGGGATGCTGGTTGCGGTGGGGGTAAGTCTCATCGGATGGGGTCCTTTCAGGCGGGGATGGCCATGGAAACGAAGCGGGACAGGTGCAGTTGGGCGCAGACCACGACATCTATGTCGGCTGGGCCGAACCGGTTTTTGCCGATGATCAGGTCGGCTTCGCCTCGGCGCTGCGTCTGGTCGTGCTTCTCCGGCCGGAAGACGAAGATCACCGCGTCTGCGTCGTGGCCAATCTGGGCCGACTCGCGCAGGTCGTGGATGTTCGGGCGCTTGTCGGAGCGTTGCTGCGGTCCACGGTTGATCTGGGCAACGATCACGACGGCGACGTCGAGTTCCTTCGCCATCACCTTCAGGCTGCGGGAGATCGCCGCGACTTGCTGTTCACGAAGCGGTTCCGGGCCAGGCCGCACCAGACCGATCAGGTCGACGACAACGACCTTGATGTCGTCCTGCTGCTTCCGTTTATGTGCCCGTACCCGGATGTCGGCGACCGACAGGTTCGGGGTGTCGTCGATCCACAGCGGGGCGTCTTCGGTTTCACCGCAGACACGGGCGATCGCGAACCAGTCGTTCTCGGTCATGGTGCCCGACGTCAGCCGGCTGTGGTCGACGGATGCGTGGGCGCACACCGTGCGGTTGAACAGTTCGTTCGCGGACATCTCCATGTTGAACACGAGGCAGCCCTGCTGATGCTGGAACGCAGCCGACCGAATGAAATCCTGGGCCAGAGTCGACTTCCCGGACCCTGACTCGCCTGCGATGACGTACACGCGGCCGGTCTGCAACCCATGCATGACCTTGTCAAGATCCGGGAAGCCGGTTGGGATCCCGGATGAGGCGTCGGCGGGCTGCTTCTCGATCTCTTCTGCCCGATCCAGCCCAGGTCTGATCAGGTCCCGCCACCGCACCGGCCCGTCGGCGGCAGCAACACGGCCAGCAAGATCGGCGATCATCGTCCGGGCGCGTTCCACCATCTCGGCGCTGGAACCACCACCACCGGCGATGATCGTCTCCCGGATCTTCCCGGCAGCCTCGTACAGGTTCCGCAGCACAGCCCGGTCGGCAACGATCGCCGCGTAGTAGGTGCCCTGCGCTGCGACCGGCACTTCCGACTGCAGCGTGTGCAGGTACGGGACGCCACCGACCCGGCGCAGAGTGCTGCCCGCGTCGGATTCGGCGAGCTCGGCGGCAACCGCAACCGGGTCGGTAGGCCGCCCGGCATCGTGCAACGCGACGATCGTGTCGAAGATCCGGGCGTGCGCCGGCCGGTAGAACACCTTCGCGTCGCTGACCCGTTCCTGCACTTCGGCGATGACCGACCGGTCGAGCATCATCGCCCCGAGGACGTGGCGTTCCGCCCCAAGGTCCCACAGCGGGGTGCTGTCGTCGGACACCTGCGCGGCGGGTTCGTTGATGGTGGCGGTCATCGGCTGCCGTCCCTCCGCCGGTCGTGGCCCTGCAAGTCCACGCGGGTGCCGTCCGCGAGCCGTGACACCACCCGGTCGCCGACGGTGGACCGCAGCAGCGGCGGAGCAAGATTCGTTGTGACGATCATTGGTTTCTGGTTGGCCCACCGGTGGTCGACCAGCCGATACAGGGTGTCGGCGGTCCAGTCGGTAGCTTTGCCTGCCCCAAGGTCGTCGAACATGAGCAGGTCAACGCTGGTGTAGTGGGCGAACAGCGACAGGTGGGTGTCGTTGGCGGCTGGCCGCATGTCGGCGTTGAAGTCGGGGTGGCTGGTAACAGCCCAGGTGATCCGTGTCGACTGGGCGCAGGCGGCAAGGACAGCCTGTTTGAGTGCCCCGTACGCCTGGTGGGTTTTGCCGGTACCGACCGGGCCGAGGAGAAGCAGCGACGGCGCGGCGGCCGGTGCGGCGGTGAACAGGCGGACCCATTCCCGGACTTGGGGGTGGTCGGGTTCAGCGTCGGCGAACCTGGGCGGGATGACCATGCTCAGGGCCTCCTGGGCGCGTTCGGCGAGGAACTGGCCGGGGTTGAACGGCTGGGGGGCGGGCAGGTCATCGACGGCCAGTCCTCGGCGGGCGAGGATGCTGCGGGCGGTCTGGTGAAGGTTCATCACAGTGGCCTGTCGTAGAGGGACAAGTCTTCGGGGTCGAGGTACGGCTGGTGGCGGTTGAACTGGCCGTTTCGGTGTTCTCCGCTTGCGTTGAGGTGCGGGTCTCCGCCGCGAAGCAGCTGCATGTTCAGGTCTTTCCAGCCGTTGCGGCCCATTTCGCGGGCGGCGTCAACGAGTTTGGCGTGCGGAACGCTGCCGCTGGTGAGGATGCGTTTCGCTGCGGCACCTACCTGTTTGACCAGGTCGGGGGTGACGATCCGCTGACGTTCCTTTGCGCCGTCCACGTAGGCAGCGACGACGGTTTGTGCACTCTCGGTCGTCGCTGGGTCGGGTTTCGTCCGTGTCGTTGCGCGTCGTGGCTTCTTCGCAGTGGGCGGCTGGTCCGCCCCCGCCGTAGGCGGAGCGGGTTGCGGGTTGTGGGTTGCGGGTTGTGGTAATACCGCAACCCCGTCAAACAGCGATGGCCCATCGGATAGTCCATCGGATGCCCTATGGGATAGGCTATCGGATAGGCTATCGACCTGCGGAAACGTCGAATCCTGCGGCAGCGATGGGGCCGCGTTGTCCCGACGTGCGGCCCCGCCCACGTGGGCCTGCCTGCGGCCGTCGTCGGCGTCCGTCCGGGAACACTGTTCGGCCGTCGGGAACCCCAGCCACTCCACGGGAAGGCCCAACCGGGCAAATTCCTCGGCCAGCGCTTTCCGCAACTTCGCTGACTCGATCTCGCCGGCAGCGCGCTGAATCACCGGACGCCGCTTGCGGTTGTTGTATCCCTGGTCGTCGTCTACGAAGGGGCAAACAAGTAGCTCCTCGGTGTCGGTGTCGTACGCGACGATGCCTGCCACTTCCAACTCGACGATGCCGTTCACGATCTGCTCGCGGGTGCACTGTCGGGCGCGGCCCATCCACCTTTTGACGTTGAGGGACAAGGCTCCGGCGGCGCTGATGTCCGGCTGGGTGCTGAGCATGAAGTACACCCACTGGGCGTTAGGGGTGAGGCTGGTGAAGGTGCTACCGGGCCGCCAGATCGATGTGGACGTGTTGGCGTAGCTGCGGGCCATCAGCGGCTCCTTCCTGTCCTGGTGAGGTGCTTCGCCGGGGGCGTCCGGCCGGTTGTTCCGATCTGCGTCTTTGCGCGGCCGGCACGGAGGTAGTCACGTTGGCCGCAAGCCATAGCTTACACTAGAACGTACGCTGTACATGTCAAGCCAAGCTGACAGGAGACTTGCCCCATGCTTGTAGCACCCCGTAGGTCTGCCAGGGCTTACAACGGGACGTACACTGCCGCCATGGCCAGACGGCGGATCATGAGCGCGCAGCAGGTGCGCCAGAACTTCAGCGGCCGGATCGACGCCGCAGAACGAGACGGTGAACACACCGTCGTCCTGCGCCGCAGCGCTCCGGCGGCGATGCTGGTCCCGGCTGTCTGGTACAGCCAGGCGTGCGAGGCGATGGGAGATCCGTGGGAGGACTGGACCCCACCAGACGAGCCTGACGACCCCGAGGAAAGCTGAGCCCATTACCCGGTCACCTGCCCAGTGGTCGGGTTCAGCTCGTCCACCCCATGCCCGTCGTGCAGGTGCCGGCCCGCGAGCGCATCCCAAAACGACGTCCGCGCGTCAAACCACTCCGGCGACCACCGGGCCAGCCTGTCCATCGCTGTCGACACCCGCGACGGCAACGAACCCGGATGCGGCCAACCAGGGCACGACACAAATCCCCGCCCGGTGATCGGGGCGCGGCCAAGCGCTTTCGCTGCGGCATCGTGGTTGCCGGTGGCGGCCAAGGCGGTGACGGCGGCGAGCTGCTTGGGGGTGAGCAGACCGATGATCTGCCGGATGGCGGTGCGCTCGACGACGGCGTCTTCGGGTGAGGGTGCGGGTGCGGACAGGTCCCACCAGTAGAGAGCGAACCCTGGTGCGCTGGCGGCCCCGTTGTATCCGCTGCCGCGCCGGTATCCGCGACTGCGGAGGTCGGCTTCGACGAGGCGGGCGACAGCGGTAGCTCCCGCGCGGATGAGGTCGTAGCGGGCTGGCCAGTGCTCGGCGGTGTAGAGGGCCTCAATGATGGAGCTGTGGGCTGCGTGGAGCCGGTCAAGGTAGTCGGAGGCGTAGGTGCCGGAGAGGTTGACGGCTGCTTTCGCCAGGTGCTGCACCTGGGCGAGGGTGTAGCCGTGGGCCAGTTCCAGGTCAACGCCGGTCACAGCACACCGCCCGCAACTGTGACGGTTGCGATGGTGCGGCCGTGGAAGGTGTGCGGCTGGTCCGGCCCGTGGACGGGGCCGATCGCATCCAACGCGGCCTCGGCCGCCAGGGCCTCCATCGCCCGGTCACAGACGCTGTGGTCGGAACACCAATGCTGGCCCAGGAAGGTGATACCGCCGGGCTGAAACGCTGCAGCCGCCAACGCGCGGGCCAACGCCGTCCACACCTGCGCGGTCTCACCCGGCCGCCCGCCCCGAAACTGCAGAATGTCGCCTCGGTAGGCGATCTGCTCGACGCCGTCGGCGGCCCACAGGTCGATGCGGCGCTGCCGGACACGGTTGGGCAGCCGGGCGAGGTCACGGATCAGCCAGGGCACGCTGCTTTGCAGGCTAGCGACGAGCAGGGTCTCGTCGGCGGTCACCGCCGGGTCTCCCCGTCAAGCTGGTGTGCACGTTTGAGGACCGTGAGTACGTCGGCCCGGTCCGCCCCCGCCTCAACTGCAGCCGCCAGTTCGACGGCAAGCTGATCAACTGTGTCTGCGTCGGCTGGGTGCCCCTCTGCGCGGAGCCTGCGGCGGGCAGCAAGCCGGGTTCGTGGGGTTTCACCGGAGATGGTCACCGCGATGCTCCTTTTCGGACACAGGTGCGGACGGGTTTGAGCGCGGCGAGGATCGCCGCCCGGTCGGCTCCTGGGGCAGACGCCTGGGCGGCGAGTTGCTGGGCGCGTTCGCGGACGCGGGCGGGGCTGTCTGCTGTCAGCCGTCGGCGGCGTGCTGGAAGCGGGTTGACGATCCGGCGGCCTTTGCGCAGCATCAGCGGTCCCGCCTGCTGTCGGCTGGCCGCCATTCGAGCCGCATCCGGCCGAACAGTTCAGGATGGCCGCGATCCTCGTCGTGTTCCAGCCATCCCGGACCCGACGTGAACGACCGGCCAGCATCCCGCAGCCGCTGCTCGCGGTTCCGCTGCGCCTCAGCTGCGGACAGGTATTCGGAGTACCCGGTGTGGGTCCACACGTAGTCGGAGTTGGCGAAGGTGCGGATGACGGTGAGGTGGTAGCCGCTCATGCCGGCACCTCACCGGGGCCGAACTGCTCTGCGATGAGCTGGTCCAGCCAGTTGGCCGGCAGCGTCTCAATGTCGCTATCTGAGTGACACGCCTCCGGCAGCGGCGGTAGGCCGGTGTCGGGCCAGCATGTTCGGCACCGGGCACCGTGCGCGATGTGCCGCCTGCGAGCGGAGTCGGTACCGCACGGCAGGAGAACGTCAACAGTGAGCATCAGGTGGATTCCGTTCTGTCGATGGATGGGTGGGAACGGGGGTGGCGCGGCCCACCACACACGCGGGCCGCGCCACAAACAGCAGAGCCGCAGGGCTAACGCCTGGTCTTCTTCGGCCTAGGCGTGGGCTTGCCGACCGGCTTCGCCCCGCCGGCCGTCGTCTTCCTCGGCTGGGCCGTCGGCGTCGGCTTACGACTGGTGGACGGTTTGCCGTAGCAGTCGGGGTCGCCTTCCAGCAGGTCGCCGAAGTCGCAGTCCGGCACATCCTCGGCAGGCTGCGGTGCCGGCTCCGGGTTGCAGGCCGCGGTCAGCGGCCCGGCAACCATGGTGGCGGCCACGGCGAACAACGCTCGGCGGCGCATCAGAACGGCGGGGTTTCGTCGAAGCCGCCACCGGGCTGGCCAGCCGGTGCCGGGGTGGCGGTGGACCATGGGTCGTCGAACCCGCCACCACTACCCTGGCTCCCGCCGCCGGAGCCGGAGCGCTGCATCTTGTTGACCCGTGCCGTTGCGTAGCGGAGCGATGGGGCGACCTCATCGACGTCGATTTCCACGGACGTGCGGGTCTGTCCGTCCTTCTCGTACTGGCGGGTCTTGAACCGGCCGTGCACAACCAGCCGCATCCCCTTCGTTACAGTCTCCGCGACGTTCTCGGCAGCGTCGCGCCACACGCTGCACCGGAAGAACGTGGTTTCACCGTCCGCCCAGGAGTCGCCCTTCTTGACTCGCGGGGTGGAAGCCACGGTGAACGTAGCGAGCGCAACTCCGGCCGGGGTGAATCTGAGCTCAGCGTCGCCGGTGGCGTTGCCGATGATCGTGATGAGTGGTTCTCCTGCCATGGTCTTCTCCTCAGGTTGGGGTGCTATCGGGTGACCCGGATGGGCATGATCAGGTAGCGATAGCCGGTGTCCGGTTCGCCGCTGTCGTCGAGCGGGGCGAGCACCGCCGGTTTGAACGCGTCGACGAATGAGAAGTGGGCCTGCTTGGCGTCGACCGCGTGGAGGCCGTCGATGAGGTACTGCGGGTTGAAGCCGATGGTCAGCGGCTCACCCGTGAACGCGGCCTCCATCGCCTCGGAGGCGCGGGCTTCTTCGCTGCTGCCGGCCTCGACCGTCAGCACCCCGTCGGGGTTGAAGGTGAGCAGCACCGGGGTGGTGCGTTCGGCGACCAGGGCGACGCGTTTGACGACCTCGACCAGCCGGGCAGTGTCCACGACCACGGTGGCGTTGACCTTGTCGGGGAACAGGGAGCGGACGGGCGGGTAGTTGGCGCCGTCGAGTAGCCGTGTGGTGGTGGCGCGGGTGGCCCCGGCGAACCCGGCCACCCCTTCGCGGTCGGTGTCGCCGAGGCCAAGCATCACCGTACCGCCGGCCGCACCGAGCGCCTTGGCGACGTCGGCCATCGTGGAAGCTGGCACCAAAGCGGACAGGTTGACGTCCGCCTGGGTGGGCTGCCAGTCGATCTCCCGGACGGCGAGCCGGTACCGGTCAGTCGCCAACAGCGCCATCCGGCCGCCGGCCAACTCGACCCGGACCCCGGTCATCATCGGCAACGACTCGTCCCGCCCGGCCGCGACCGCCACCTGCGCGACCGCGGCAGCGAACACCGACGCGTCGATGCTGCCCGCGTGGGCGGGCATGTCGGGCAGGGTCGGGTAGTCCTCGACCGGCATCGTCGGCAGCGTGTACCGGCCGGACCCGCAGACGAGCTCCAGTTTGGTGCCGGCGGGCGTGAGCTCTACCGGCTTGTTCGGCAGGGCTTTGGCGATCTCCGCCAGCAGACGCCCGGATACGAGGACGTCGAGCCCGTCGCCGCCGTTGCTGGTGACGTCCGGGCAGATGACGACGGTCGACACCTCGTAGTCGAAGCCCGCGACCTTCAACGAGCCGTCAGGTAGGAGGGTGAGCCGGGCGCCGGACAGCACCGGCACCGACGGCCGGGACGGCAGCGCCTTCGCGACGGCGGTGACGGCGTCAGCGAACGCCCGGGGGTTGTCGATACGGATGGTCATCGGGGGGTCTCCTCAGGATTGGTCCAGGACTGCCACGCCCGCGACGCGGTCGGCCCGGACTGGCGGTGGTAGTGCGAGCCGCGAGCAGGCCCGTACGGCAGCTCAGCGGGGGAGTCGAGACGGAACATGCACAGCTGACCGATCCACATACCCGGCCGCAGCAGGATCGGCAGCGTTGCCGTGTTGGACAGTTCGAGCGTGACCTGACCGGAGAAGCCGGGGTCGATGAAGCCGGCCGTCGAGTGGGTGAGCAGCCCGAGCCGGCCGAGGCTGGACTTGCCCTCCAACCGGGCCGCCACCGTGTCATCCAAGGTGACGGTCTCCCAGGTTGAGGCCAGCACGAACTCGCCGGGGTGCAGAACGAACGGGTCTCCGTCGGGCACCTCGACCTGCGACGTCAGGTCGTCCTGCCGGGTCACGGGGTCGATGTGGGTGTACAGGTGGTTGTTGAACACCCGGAGCTTCGGGCCGAGCCGGACGTCCACGGATGCAGGCTGGACCGCGCCCGGCCCGAGCGGATCTACCGTGAGGTGGCCCTGCTTGATCGCGGCGGCGATGCCCTTGTCAGATAGCAGCATCAGTCCTCACCGCCCAACGGGCTCGCGGCGACCTCACTGCCGTCCGGCAACCGGCGGATCTCGAAGTCGGCGAAGACGCTCGGCGCGACCCGCTGCAGCTGCCGCAGGCACTCCACCGCCAGGTCGCGGATCTCCACGTCGGCGTGCTCGGTGGCCCGCATCCCGATGAAGTGCCGCCAGGCCCGGTAGTTGCCGGTGACCACGATCCGGGTTTCGGTGGCGTTCGGCAGCACCGCCCGAGCCGCCTGCCGGGCCTGCTTGCGGCGCAGCGTCGGGTTGGGTTCGTCGACGAACCGCTTCTCCAGACCCTCCAGCAGCTCGGTGTAGGCCCGCACGCTCGCCTCGGCGGCGGCGACGAACTGCCGGTGCAGCTCGGGATCCTCGGCGATCACCGCCGGCTCGACCATGGCCGCGTCGCGCTCCGGCACGTACCGCTGGGACAGCTGGGAGTAGGAGAAGTGCCGGTGCCGGATCAGCTCATGGGTCAGCGACCGGGAGATCCCGGTCAGGTAGAAGGTGACACTGCCGTGCTCTAGCACCGACAGGTGCCCGCTGTCCAGGATGTGTCGCAGGTAGCCGGCGTTGGTGGCGGTCGCCGGGTTGGGTTTGCGGAAGCTGCTGTAGCAGGTGCGTCCGGCAGCTTCAGCGAGGGCCTGACCGCCGGATGCGTCCGTGTGGAACCCTTCCATGACCTGTGAGGCAGTGTCAGCGTCGAAGTGGGTCCAGGCGATGAGGGTCACGGCTAGTTGGGCGTTCACGCGGGGATCACCTTGGTTCCGTAGATGCGCTTGTATTCGCGGCGTTCCTCGGCGGTCATGCCGCCCCAGATACCGAAGTCCTCTCCGGATTCGAGCGCCCACCGCAGGCATTCCTGCTGGACGTCGCAGCGGCGGCAGAGGGTCTTTGTCGCCTCGGCGTCGTCTTTGGAGATCGGGAAGAATGCCTCTGGATCGGTGTCCCGGCAGGCGGCGTTGTCGCGCCAGTCGTCGGAGGTGATGGTGGACCAGCGTGGTGACGCGTACCGCATACCCCGGCTCACCGCTGCACCTCCGCCGCGAACTCGATCAGCACGTCTGCGTGACATACAGCGGTGAGCGGGCAGTAGCAGACCAGATCCCGGCCGGCGAGCTCATCCACCAACGCAGCCCGCAGCAACTCCGGATCGTTTTTGCGCCAGCCTTTGGTTCGGCGCCGCTGGATCCGGCGGGGCAGGGTTACATCGGTCATCGAATGTCCTCCTGTCGTGAGTCGGTTCGCTGCCCGTAGCTGTGCCACATGGCGGCCAGCGGCAGCGCGGTCAGCCCGGTGATCAGCCCCAGCGCCGGCAGGCCGACGGCTGCGTACAGTCCTCCGGCGGCGAGCACCGTGAAGGCGGCGGCCAGCCACAGGCGGCTTTCCGCTGGGCGGCCGGCCTGCTTGAACGCTGCCGCGATCAGCAGGACAGCGATGGTTGTCAGGACCATGCCTGCGACGAGCAGTACGAACGTCATGTCGGCACCGTCTCGACCGTTGCTGCCTGGTCAGCGATCTGATCGGCGAACACTTCGAACATGTCCACCTGCCCCGGCAACACCGGGTCCGGTCCAGTCGGCGGGGGGTCGCCGTCCCCATCGGTTTCGTCGCGGAACTCGGTGCAGTGGTAGGTGTCGCCGAGCCGGTGCCCGTTGTCTCGCTTGTCGATCCACTCGACTGGGGTGCGGTTCATCAGCGACACGCCGACCAGGGCGCAGCCGACGAGTCCGCCGTTACGCGGGTCCGGGGCGACGCCGTCTACCCGGACGGACCGGTCGTGGATGCACTGGTCGCACCAGTTGGCCATCCATGCGTAGCCTTCGCTGCCGTTGGAGAACGCGGACTTGTTGTGGGATGCGGCGAGGGCTTCTTCGTAGGAGCGCACGAGTCGTTCTCCTTCAGTGGTCTGGGTTGGTGAGGTGGGCGCAGCAGTCGGCGAGCCATCCGCCGTCACCGTCGGCCCGAATGGAGTCGCCGGCCGCGAAGGTCTCGCCGCAGGCGCATTTGCCGGCCCACCGGGCGTGGATTGCCGGGCCGGGGCCTTCGCCGTCGCCGGTGCTGCGCCGGGTAGGGGTGGTGTCTGCGAACGGGTCTGGCAGGTTGCGGCAGTGCGCGCAGCCCGACTTCGACAGCTCCGTCAGCTCGCACAGGTCATCCACGGGCCACCTCCGACAGATCGAAGATGGTGGCGGTGACCCCGCCGTACGGAGACTGCAGACGCTGCGCCCAACGCGGCTCCAACTCGGCGAGAACGTGACGCCACAGCGGGCCGATCGCCAGCGACGTGGACTCCAAATACTGGGGGCTGTCGTCCGGGATCAACGCCCAGCCGGGGGCGCTCTTACCCTTCGGGTCCTTCTTCGTCGGCGCCTGAAAGAACGGCGGACCCCAGCCGTCGATGATCGGCTTGACCGTGTCCGCGTAGTTGAGGGCGTCGCGGCGGATGTTGTCGGGGAAGTGGAAGACGAACCCGAGCCGGATGCGGTCGAGCCCTTTGGGGAGCCGGTGGATCTGGGCGTGCTGGTACGCGGCCTCACGCCACTGCTTGCGCATGGCGGAGGTGGCGCGGTGGCCCTTCTTGTGGGAGTCGTTGGACGACCAGAGTTGGGTGGGGGCTGGGATGAGGACAGTCCAGGTGCGAAGGTCGATGACGGCGGTCACTGGTTGCCTCCGAGTGACGCGGCGAGCACGGTGCGGGCGTCAACCTGCGCCTGCACCTGGACAGCGATCCCGCCATCGGGGGACAGCCGCCACCAGCCCAACCGGCCACGACACGGCACCGCAGCCGGCAACTGCCAGGCGTCGGCCACCCGCCAGTGGTATTGACCGGGCACAGCCCACGGGCCGCAGCCGCAGTCCGCGACGTTGTTCTCGAACTGCGCCGGGCAACTGTCTACGAGCCGGGCGCCGCCGATGATTCCGGTCGGGTTGTTGACCGGGTCGCACGAGTACGTGGGCAGGGCCTCGGCACGGATCTGCCCGTCCGACTCCCACGTTTGTGAGGCGTGGATCAGGAACCAGCCGCGGTAGCGGGTATTCCGCGACCTGTTCTCGACCGTTTTGAAGCCGGCGGTGATGAGTCCGGCCCATGGGCGGCGGATCGACAGGACCGGCATGTCTGCGACGTTCACCGGCTGGCCTCCTCGGCGGTCGGGGTGAGGTCGAAGCTGCGGGCGATGTCTGCGAATGACGGGCACGGCCAGGGGACCCAGGTGCGCCCAAACGTGGTTCCGTCGTCGTCGGATTCCTCAACGCAGCGGTGGGTGGCGTGGATGGTGCCGTCTGAGTCTTTGGCGTGCGGCACGAACACGTCGTCGCCGTTTTCCCAGCCGCACTGTTCGACCAGGTCGGGGTGTTCACCGTCGTGGTAGGGGACGGGCCGGTGCCTCGTGGCGGTGGCGCGGGTGGCGGCGATGAACGGGTACGGCACGGTGCCGGGTACGGCACGTTCGGCCCGGTCGATGGCTGCGTGGACCTGCACGTACAGGTCGGGGTAGGCGGCCATCAGTCGGCCCCCCCATCAACGACGACGATGACCAGATGACCGATGAACACCAACACCAAGGCGATCACGGCCGCCAGCCACCACGGCATCGCGACGTCGAGGAGAGAGGCGATCCCCTTGACGGCCGGGGTGAGAACGGCGGCGATGGCGACACGCAGCCAGATCCACGTCCACATCAGCGGTCACCGCCCTCGGCGGGCTTGCGGTGGACCAGCCGCAACTGTCCGACCGCCTTGAGCACGTACGCGGGCGACTCGGTGAAGCCGTCGCTGTCCCGTAGCTCGTCGCGATCGTGGTCGTACAGGTACGGGTTGCCCTTCGGGTCTACCCACACGTCACCCGCGATCGGCGGCCACTCCGGCGGGGCGACCACGACGACCGTGACGGCTGGGTCGAACAGGTCGATGCTGATCGCGCCCATGACGTCGGTCGTAATCGTGATGTCGTGCTCGTCGCTCGCGGTGATGCGGCCCTCGATGGTGACCTTGACGACGGTGTTGTTTTCGTAGCTGATCTCGGCCATCAGGCTGCTGCCTTCGCCTGCTGCTCGGCCGCCTCAACAGCCTCCAGCGCGGCGTGGAACTCGGACAGGAGCCGTGGCGTCCATGTGCACGTCGCCGACGAGTCGAGCAAGTCTCCGGGCTTGCCCTTGTAGCAGGCCCACAGCGTCCCGTCCCACTCGAAGATCATCGGCTCGGAGTTCAACACCCGGCCGCCGCCGGCTGGGCGGGTCGAGAAACGGGGCAGACCGTGACCGGTCAGCACGGCGCGGACGTCCGGCGGCTGATGCGCCTCCAACCAGGCTCGGGCGTTGTCGCCCGGCTTTCCCCGGCGGGGCTCCAGTCTCACCCCGTTGCCACGCAGGAGCCGCCACCCGTCGGGCACCTGGCCGCTGCCGTCGGGGATCAGGGCGATGATCCGTTCGCGGGCGTGGAAGATGCCCTGGCGGACGATGGCACCTTTGACGCCGGGCATTGCGTCGATCGCGGCCTTCATCGTCTGGTGGTGGGCGTGTTCGGCGGCCATCGTGTCCCGCCAGGCGGCGAGCGCGGCCGGGTCGGTGGTGGAGTAGGCGTACCGGTCGCTCATCGGGCACCGCCCGACAGCCGCGGCTGGATGAACGTGCGTCCCCGGTTGTAGCCCGGCACCGGGTCACCGCCCCGACGAGGTGCCAGCACCCGATCGTGCGGGCCGTGCTCGGTCCCGTCTCGGTCGTAGTACACCTCGTTGCCGTCGCCGTCGCCGACCGTGACCCCCAGCAGCTCCATGTCGTCCTGCGACAGGTCGGAGTAGGTGGACTCGACGGCGGCCGTCACCACGTAGGCTTCGGCCTTCTCGATGTGGTCGAACGCGTCGTCCATCTCGGTGAGGCAGGCGACCATCCGCTTCTGCCAGTCGGCGGGCATGGACTGCATGAGGGTGCGGGGCAGCACTAGGTAGTTGGAGTAGGTGTGGCCGAACCAGGTGTGGACCGGGTCGGTTGCGTCGTTGGTCATTGGGTTGCCTCCTGGGGCGTTGGGTTGGGGGAGTGCTATTTGGATTGCTGGGAGCCGGTCGGGTGGCCGACATGCCAGTGCGGTGCGCCGGGCGGCGAAAACCGGCACCGGTAGACGCGCAGCATCGGCGCGTATGCACCACCTGCGATCAGCGACCGCCGGTGGGCGTAGGCGTCGTCCTTCGACGGATGCTTGGCCTTGCCGTCACAGGCCCGGCTGCGTTTCGGTTTCACCGGGCACCTGCCGAGTTGCGGACGATGCGCTGCACCGGGATCCCGGCCGCTTCCATACGGCGAATGCAGTCGGCGGTGCCCGGTGAACCGTCGAGTTGGAAGCCAACGCCACGGTCGGGGTTGTCGGCGACGATCACCCCGTTGCGGTAGTTGCCGGCGGCCGGGCAGTAGTCGCTGCCGTTACGGCGGGTCCGTCGGTGCCCCGGCTGACACTCCGGACAGCACGGCGCCGACCAGTCCGCCGGATACACCTTCTCGGTGACCGGCAGCGGATGCGGCAGGTCGTGCACCCACCGGTGCGCCAACCAGTCCGCCGACCTAGCCGGAATACGACCGGTCTCCGGATCGCGGGCGGGGTAGCAGCCGCCGTGCATCACCATCAGCCCGGTCGCGCCCTGGCCGACGGCGCTGCTGGCGTAGCCGTCGAGGACGTCCCGGAGTAGACCGGCGTCGGTCCACTCCCGAGAACCCGTGATAATGACTCGCCAGGGACGAATCATGATCGTCTCGCTAGGTATCGGGCCTTTGCCCTCGCCCGATCGCATGCTCTGCAGTGCCTTTCGATCCGGCCTCCCCTGTGGACAATCCTCGTATTAGCTTCGTCGTACGCGTGATTCGACGGGCAATGCGTCTTTTCGCGGTTGTGCTCGGCGCGCCTGCCGGTTCCTGGCGTCTCGCCGACGGCTTTGCGCTGCTTGAACCTGCACGGCTTGCATCGGCGGCGACCCGTCGAGCTGATCGCGTAGTGCCCACCACACTTCGGACACACGTCTTTCCGGGCGTTGAGCGCAGGCGGTCCGAAGCTGCGCATGATATTTAGGACGGCAGAAACGGGTTCCATGTGGTCCGGGTTTCGGCACCACGTCTTTCGGCACAGGTGGTCAAGTGTCAGACCAGGGGCTATTGGGCCGTAGGCGTCCACGTAAGCCTGGCGGTGAACATACACACGCTTGCCATCTATTTTCATTCGAAAATATCCATTTCCGTTGTTCCATGAGTTCGACGGAGGCGGTATGCATGGAGTGGTCGGCAACCGTGGTGGGTCTGCAGCATTGGGGGAACTCACGCCGCCACCCCTGCCGGCTGGTAGCCGCCCGACTCGTCCAACAGCACCCAGCCACGGCCGGCGTACAACACCGGCATGCCGGCCGGGCTGTCGGTAGAGCGGAGAATCCAGCCGCCCGCATCCCGGTAGATACGCGGCCGGGAGTGGACCAGCCCGTGGCAGCCCGAACTACCAGACCCGCACATCAGGATCAGGTTGGTGGGGGAGTTGTTGACCCCATGTGACCGCAGCACCCGATGCTGCACCGACCAGCCGAGCCCGCGACCAGCCGGCCTCAGCGCAGATCCGCAGCGCACACAGCAGCCTTGGTCTCGGTCCCACACCAGCCGTACGGTGGCCTCGTCCGGGCTGCTGTCAGCCGGCCGACGCGACGGCTTCGACCGAGGTTTCGTCTTCCGGGCCAGCGTCGATCCGGGGGCAAACGTCGACCACGGCACGGTGCCGTCAGCAGCCAGGCGGGCACGGCGCTTCGGCGACATCGCAGCCAGCGGAGTCCTACGTGACAGGCTCACCGCACACCTACCACCGCGTACGTCTGCTGCACGTTCTTCGCCAACGCCGACAGCACCACCGACTGCGAGTTCAACGTCCGCAGATGATCCTGAGCTGCTTCCTTCGCGGCCGTGGCGATCTCGTACTCCTGCCGCGCGACAGCGGTCGCCCGTTCGATCCACGCTTCCCTGTCTGCGACCGTGTACCCGCCGCGCTCCGGCTTCGGGCAGTCCTGGTCGAAGAACGCCAGCCGGCGGGCACCCTCATAGCTGTGCTTCGCGGCCACCTCGGCGTCACGAAGTTCGGCCAGTTTCCGCGCAGCATCGTGCATGGCGCGCAGCACCCAGCGGAGCGCGTTCTCGGCGTCAACGGGCGTCCACGGTTCGAAAGACACCTCTTCCCACGGCGCGGTCACGACTGCACCGGCGCCTTCTTTGCCTTCTCCATCGCGGCCAGAAAACGGCGCATGTCATCCGCCGACGCCTCATCCGACGACCGGCCCACCAGTTGGCAGAAATTGCGCTCCAACTCGGCCTTGTCGTCCCACGGCGACTCGGCCAGGATCTGTCCCCACAGGCTGTCCAGCTCGTCGACCACCACCGCGTCCACCGGCGCTGCCGGGCCAGACGCCGGGGCGGCAGGCTGGGCCGCCCGAATCGCCGCCGCCTTCTGCTCGAACAGCACCCGCAGATCCGCCGGGATCTCCCCGCCGTGCGAACCCTTCACCTGCTCGGCAAGCCCGTACAGGGCGTCCAGGGTCTTCGCCGCGTCGATCAGTGACCCGTAGTCCACCGTCGCGGCGATCGCCGTACGGACCTCACCAGCCACCGCCGCGTTGTTCCGGGCCGCGATCAGCTCCTGTACCCGGCCGGACATCAGCTGCTTCGGCGTCAACGCATCCACATGCAGCGTCGGCACCGCGAAGTTGAACGTCTTCGCCTCGCCGTTGACCTGCCGGGTCACCGTCCGCTGGTCCAGCACGAGCCGGGCCGGGATCGCGCCCTGTGCCATCGCCAACAACTGGGCGACACCGGGCAGCTCGACGGCCGCGTAGTAGGAGCCGGTGTCGACCCGCCACGCGCCCAAGCCGGGAACGTCTTCCAGCATCACCCGCAGCCGGGTGTGCATCTTGCAGTCACGCGCCTCCGGATCACACAGACACGCCGACTTCGTGATCTTCTCCTGCTGGCCGTCGCAGCGCCGCAGACAGCCGCCCTTCGACCACATCTCGTACCACTGGTTGTCGGACGGATCCTGCGGCGGAACCACCACCGGCACCTCGCTGGTGTTGGTGATGACCTGCCACTGGCTGGCACCCTTCGGCGGCTGCCACGGCTCAACGGCGCCGCCGTACAGGTCGGCGATCCGTTCGATCAGTGCCTTCCGGGGGGACGTGAACCGGAGCCGGTCCAACTTGCCGGGCCGGGTCTTGCCGCTCGCCGTCTGGACGAGGACACCGAGCCGGATACGGCCCACCTCGGTCTGCTGCTGTTGGAGCTGAATGATCGGCATCAGGATTCCTTCGGGAGGTTCACGGGACGGGACAGGACAGTCCCGAGGGGGGAGGTCAGGCCCTCAACGACACGAAGCATGTGGACGAACTTGGCGTGGTTCTCCGGAGTCAGATGCACCTCACGCATCTGCACCTTGTCCGGCCGGACGTGCAGGATCAGACCCGCCTGCACCGGCGGCATCGGCAACTCCGACCCGTCCGGCAGCAACACCGCGTCGGCGCCCGCGTAGGCGTTGACCTGCCAGCCCTCCGGGTGGGCGAGGTGCTTGCCGGACTTGATGTCGTCCACCACTGCCAGCCCGGCGAGGTGCTTCAACTTCGGCGGCAACGGCGAATCGTCGGGGAACCGCAGGATGCCGTCGAGCGTGCCGGCGTACCCCCACTTTCGGGAGATCACCGTCATCTCGGCTGCCTCAAACTGCGGCCGGTACAGGCCACGCCACCGCCGGTACCGGGCGACGTAGGGAGCGATGTCGTCATCGACGTGAAAGCCTTCGCCGAACAGTTCGATCTGCTCGGCGGCGTCGTGGATACGGCGGCCACGGTCACCGGCGTCGTCACGGACCTGGTTGTGCTGGTTCGCCAGCCAATAGACGGCGCATTCGGGGCACTGCCCGCATGCGTTGTCGGTGCGGGTGGCGTTGCACGGCTGGTTACGGGAGCAGCGGTTCAACCACGGGAGCCGATCGACGGCGGCCTGGGCAGCGAGCCGTCCGGCCCAGTCGGGTAGCCCGAACTTGGCGATGTAGCCGAGGACGGTGGTGACGGAGATGAACCGTTCCCCGGTGATGGGGTGGATGTAGTAGCGGGAGCCGGTGTTCGGGTCGGTTTCGGCGTTGGCCGGACCGGTGGGCTTCTCGGCGGTGACGGTCATCGGGTCCACGACCAGTCGCGCGTGTTCATCTGGTCTGCCTCCCGGCGTCGTTGCTGGTCTTGCTGTGGCAGCGGCACTCGTTCAGGTCACGCAGGCAGCCGCCGCACACCTGGATGCGGCTGTCGCGGGTGCGGGCGTTCCGAACGATGTGGTCGTAGTCGCCGATGTCGGTCACAGGGCACCACCCGTCTTCGCCCGTACGTGCGCGACCCCGGCGGACTCGGCCAGGCCAGGGAAGCCTTTCGGCTTCGACCGGTAGGAGCCGCACGAACACGACACCTGCCACCAGCCGGACCGCAGCCGCGTCAGGTCAAGCACGTGACCGGGCGGGACGGTCATCGGCTGGCCTTCGCCGGTCGCCGCGACCACAACGGCTCCGACGGATGGACGTTGTGCACGTCCTCCGACCAGCAGCCCATCGACTTGTCGACCGGAGCCAGAGTCAACGTCACGAAATGGACGGGCGACAGGATCTCCAGGGCGGAGACGACAGTGGCCCATTCCTCGGCCCCGTCGTGGGCGAGACAGTTGATACGGACCTCGTATCCGTCGTCGATGTTGCGGGCTTGCCGGTAACGCTGGGGGAGTGCTCGGGTCATGGGTCAGCTCCGTTCAGTCTTGGGGGTGGGCGTCCACTCGGGGCAGCCGACGACCGGGCCGGGCTTGGCCCCATCGGCGTTCAGGTCGACGCCGGCAGCACAGGACTCGGGTAGGCCCTCGCCGCCGTTGCCCCAGTTGCAGCCCGGCTCACAGCCACACGCATCGGAGGCGGGCCGGAAGTGGGTGCACGTCTTGCAGCTCCGGACGGCAGGGTTGTGCCAGCAGCGGCCGATGTGTCGAACGGTGGCCGTCTTGCTGGACCGGGTGTAGCGGTGGCAGTGCGGGCACTGATACCGCTTCACGGTCAACACGATCGGGGCGGTCACTGCAGCCACCACGCGTTCTCGCCGCCGTAGCCGCGCCGAACAGGACGCTCGCCGTCGTTGAGGTCCAAGCCCGCAGCCGCTTGGGCGACCCACGACGTGTCGAACGGGTACGGGCCGGGCGGCTCCGACACCTCCGGTTCGTCCTCGTCCCGGTCGCAGTCGTCGCACAGGTCACCGGTGGCACCTTCCGGCCCGCAGAACCAGCAGACGGAGGCGAAGTAGGCGGCGCGGCGTTCCCGGGCGTCGGCGGGCAACTGGTCGAAGCGTTGCCGTTCGTGGCCGGCGAACTTCAGGGTGAGCGGGCCGTGCATCTCCAGCGTGTAGCGCGGGATGCTGTGGGTGTTGCCGCTGTGGAATCCGACGACGGCACGGTCGTCGTGGAGCACGGTGATGTTGGTCAGCCAGTCGCGGCCGTTGCGGTCGGTCCAGATGTCGCCGTCCATTGGCGGCCAGTTCGGGGTGTTACGGCGGGCAGCCTGCAGGTCGAAGTCGGTCACCGCGACCCACCCCGCGAATCGGCAACGCATTCGGTGCAGCAGTCGGGGTCTTCTTTCGGCTCACCGGCCAGGTACGACAGCACCGCCTGCGCCATGACCTGCATGCCAGCGTTGTAGCCGACCCCGTGTTCCGACAGGCCAGGGCCTTGGAAGATCGGCGGCGGCCCAGCCGCGTAGCTGTTGCACAGCCGAACCACGTGGTGGAGCGCGGTCCGCATCTGCTCGGCGGTCATCTGGTCGACCTGCTCCGGGCTCACCGCTGCTCACCGCCTGCCGGGGCGAGTTCCGAGATCGTGAAGCTGCCACCGGGACGGCCGCCGCAGGAGATGTAGCCGTTCTGCAGGTCGTCGATCATCACGACGTCCGCGCCGCCGGACAGCAGGTACCGGTCGGCGTAACTGCTGATCTCCTCGGCCAACTCGTCGGCGTTGGCCACCGGCCCGGAGTGGAGCGCGGGCACGTGGTGATTGCGGCCGATCCGGTCGAACCGGACCAAGTACCGCCGGGCGTTGCCCGGCCACGGCTGGTACTTGCGCCAGAAGTTCTCCAGCCTGACGTGGCTGGTGCGGGAACCCTGCGCGACGCCCTTCACGGCGACGGTCTCCCTGCCGCTGGTGCCGGTGGATCCGCCGACAGTGACTGGGGCTCCGTCGGACTTCCGCATGTAGCGGCCAGGGGTAGGGGCAGTGTAGCTCATAGACACAACACACCCTTACGAAATGATCTTCCGAATTTGACTTACGGAACAAGCTTACGATCCCGGAAGGGACTTCCGCAACCAACTTCCGGTACCCTCTTCGCCATGACCGAGCGAGACGACCCGCTGACCGAACTCGCCGAAGCCTCCACCCGCTTCCGCGAACTCGACGCGGCACGCAACGCCGCCCACCAGCAGGTCATCGCCGCCGCCCTCAACGCACTCCGACAAGGCCACCGCCCCGGCGACGTGTACCGGATCGTGCCCTTCACCAGCACCCACATCCGCTCGCTTGCGCGGGCAGAAGGCATCCCTGCCGGCCGCACCGGGAAGCCGCCAACCAAGCGCAACCCTCGGCCCTGACACCCGGTCACAGCTCGCCACGTGCTCGCCGGGCCTTGGCCCGGATCCGCTCCACCGCAGCCTCGTCCCGCTCGAATGCCCCCGGATCAGCGGCATCCAACTCGGCGGCACGGCGTTGGGCTGCCGCCACCAGCTCCTGCAACGTCGCCTGCGTCTCCGGGCTGAGCTCGCCGGACACACGAGCGGACGCCACCACCTGGCCGTGCTCGTCGACAACCGGCACACACCGTTCTCCGTACGGGTCAGTCATGGCCGCCGCCGACCGGGCGCACTCGACGCGGCTCGAACCGCCGCCACGCCAACCACTGCGGCGAGCCGGACTCGTCCATGCCGATCTCGTAGTTGTCCAGCCACACCGCGAACCACGGCCCCACCGGACGACCCCGCACCCCCTCGCCGCTGTCGGCGTCCACCCAGCCGGAGCAGCCACAGCCCGCGACATCGCAGCCCTGCCCGATGTGCCGGTCCGGGCCACGCAACACAGTCCGCTCCCCGGCAACCACCGGACATGCCCGCACCGAGTAGGCGGCGCACTCCGGATGCAGTGCGGCCTCCGGGCTGTACCGCTCCTCAACCTGGGCGGCGGTCGCCAACACCACCACCGGCCTGCCCAGCTTCTGCCCGCAGATCTGGCACAGGCTGTTGACGATGCAGGCGACAGCCTTCCGGCGGTGGACGACGCCGAGCACAGGACGCCCGTCGGCGACGGTGACGGACACGTGGGGAACAACCCGGCCGCCAACGGTGGGCCGGTGTGCGCAGCGGGCCGGCACGGCAAGGTCATCCACGGCGGCCGTCCCGCAGCCGTGGGATGACCGCAGTCGGCATGTCCCCGCGTCGGACGAGCCGGGTCACGTCCGGGTCGATGTACCAGGGCTGCTGCCACACCGAATCAGGCCGAGCAGGCTGGACCGGTGCTGGCCCGGCATCGAACCGCACCGCACGCCGGGCACGCACCACACTGCGGTGCCCCCGCCACACCCGCAGCCGACGCAGCAACACCCCGGCCGACACGAACACCAGCGCTGACCCGACCACGTAGGCCTCTGCTGGGTGCGCGGCCATCAACGTCAACACGGCCGATCACCGCCGACGTGCATGACGATCGTCTCCGACGGGTCCGGCACGACCGGCCCACACAAGGTGCCCGTCGGGCGTGGCAGCGCAGCCGGCGGCAACTCGACCGTCGACTCCACCTCCGGGTCAGGCACCTCAGGATGGAGCCAGTGGGGCGGCACCTCGTCCGGGTCCGTCCAACCCAAACCCAGCCCAGGCCACCGCCGAGCCACCAACCCCTCAACAACGGCAGCCACCAAGACGAGCAGCCCGGCCACGACCAGCAGCAACACAAGCACGTCGCTGCCGTCCAGCCCGAACCACCACAAGGCCGCGCCAACCGTCACGTTCACACGCCCACCGCCCGGCCGTTGACCGCGTACGGGCGCGTGTACTGGCGGATCACCGCCGCCACCTCAGGCGGCATGCCATCGGCAGCCCGATCCAACGCGTTCAACCGGCCAGCCATCCCGTTGCCGAACCCGCGTTCCGCCGCCAACACCTGCAGATGCTCGGCCTCCCGCAGCTGCGCGTCTCGGTCGGCCGCAGCCAACTCGGTCCGCAACTGCGCGGCCTCTACCCGCCGGGCGTTGATCTCCCGGTCCAGTTGCTCCCGCAACGTTTCGGCGTGGCCGGCAGCGTCTGCCAACCTCGCGCGGAGACTGGTGACCAGGTCAACCAGCCGGCCTTGCCTGGTCGCCCACAGCCGCACCCGTTCCCACCACGACATGCTCACTGCTCGTCGTCCTTCCGGTGCCGACCCGACTCCCCGTCACCAGCGGCGGCGACGGGGACTGATGCCCGCCGGTGCGCGGCCCGCGCCAGAAACGCGGCACCGTCCGACGTCAACTGCGCCACCTGCTCGGTGCGCCATCGCAGCGCTGCATGTGCCGCACCAACAGCGACAGTCACCGGCGTTGGCCGCGACCGGGCACCGGACAGCCAGTCCCCGTCCTGCCCGGCCGGGTGCGGCAGCCCGGCGTTGACCAGCCGCACCTGCTCCTCCACCGGACGGCCATCCAGGTCGGCTGTGGTGTAGTCGACCCGCGACTCCGGGGCTGCTGGTACGACGGCGATCACACCCGTATCCGCATCCAAGTCCGGCTTCTGTTCCGGCTTGCCGGTGCCGGCGGAGCGGGTCTCCCGGTAGCTGGCCATCACCGGCCTGTACGCCGGGTCGTCACCGACCAGACCGAGCCGGACCCCCAGCATGTGCCACAGCGCGGCAGCGGCCGGCAGTCCGAACAGCAACACGGCCGCAGTGACGGCCACGCCGCCGGTGACCCAGTCCTGCGGCTCTACGACGCCGGTCACCGGACACCACCGGCCTGCAGCCACGCCTCGACCTCGGCGACCAGCTGTCGGCCGTCGGCCGGGTTGACGTGCCGGGCCTGCGACAGCCGCTGCCGGTTGAGCGCCGTCCAATCTCGGCGCCGCAACACACGCCCCTCAACATTCCTACTCATGAATGTCCCCCTTCTCGAAAAGTTGGGGGTGACGCCAGGACGCCGGCGCCACCCCCGCAAAACGCAGAGCGGCCCTATTCGGGACTGGCAGGCTCAGCGGCCGTGCCGATGGCGGCCAGGTACCACTCGTCCAGGCAGTCGGTGCGGCCATCGACATGCACCCAGCCGTCAGAGGCGCGGGTGACAATCCGGCCACAGTGCTGACACGGCACAATCACTGGTCGCATGGCTGCTCCTCGGAGACCAGGACAACCCGGCTACCAGGCCACACCCGGCGAACCGACGCGAACACCAACTCGGCGGCGTCCCAGTGCAGGCACACCACATCGGTCCAACCGTCAGGGCGCGGCTCATCCAGCAGCGACACCCGCATCGCCAGCGAAGTCGGCATCCGCCGCCGAACCGTCTCAACCGACACGTGGGTCGGTATCTGGACACGCACCCGCCACACCGTCCTGCGGCGGGGCATCTGCAGCGCAGTCTCAACCCGCCGTCGCGAGGCTGGCAGAAGCTGCTCGAACACGGCGATCACCACGACCACCCGCCCTGCGCGCAGGACACCACCACAGCCACCGCACCGGCCGCAGCCACAACGGCACCCCAGTAGAGGAGGGTGCCGCGCCGGCCGAACGGCCACTCCCGAGACGACTTCACAGGGCACCCCCGTACAGGCGGACCAGACCGGCGAGAATCAGCACGCCGCCGACGGTGATGAGCGTGCCGAGGATCCAGCCGCCGGCCCGGTCCCACATCTCCAGACGGCTGCCGTCGGTCATGTGGAAGGCGGCGGTGTCTGGCACCTGATCGGCTGACGTGTCGCGGCGGATCATGCGGCCACCTCCAACTGCTCACCGGAAATCGCCTCAACCAGCGCCGACACGATCAACTCGGCCACCGGCGGGGTGACAGCGTTCCCATACAGCCGGGTGATGTCCTTCTTCGTCGTCGCCAGGACCCGGTACGACCGGTCGATCGCCATCGCGTCGCCGATCTCCCGCGTCGTCAACATCCGGAACCGGACATCGCCGATCAGGTCATCCACCAGGCCGTCAAGCAGCCGCAGATCGTCCACACCGATCGCCCGATCTGCGTGCGCCACCCCGTATCGGGCTCGGGCCGTCAACGCACCCACCGGCCCGGCAGCCGGAATCGCCGTCTCCGTGTTGCCGTAGTACGGCACCAGCAGCGACGAACTCCACGAGATCAGCGACTGATGCCCCGCCGTGGTCACCGACCTCAACGGCTCCGTCACCGGCGTCGACAGATAGCCGGCATCCCCGCGTGGGGTGTTGTTCCGCATCACCAGCGGCGGCAACGCCAACCCGTGATGGTTCCCGGATGCGGTTACCGTGGTCAGCGGCTCCTGCACGGCTCGGGCACGGCCCTTGTCGCCTCCGCCCCGCAGCGGAGTCAGGAACGGAAGAAGCCCGGCCGGATCGGCAACCGCCGCCTGGACCGGCAGCGACGCCGCACGGGTTCCGGCAGGCAGCAGCGGAGGAACCGCCACACCATCCGACTCCCGCGTGGTCCTGGCCGGCATCGGCAAATGCAGCGGCACCGGATCGTCCCGCCACGTTCCGCCCGCCGGGGTGAGCATCGGCAGCCAGTAGCGGCGCATCCCCGCCTTGATCCGGTCCACCGTCGCCTCAGCCAGCGGATCCGGCCGGTCTTTGATCGCCACCCCGGGCAAACCCGGATCGATCACCGACAGGGCCGGCACAACGTCCGGTTCAACCGGCTGGTGACGGCACGACACCCGAGGGCACCGGTACACGTACTGCGCCCGGTAGCGGCCCATGTCCACACCAGGCTTCTTGAACACCTGCATCGCCCGCACCTGCTCGGCGCAGATCGGGCACCACGCGGTCGGCCTCAGCCACTTGTCGAAATCCGGGCGGCGACCGAGACTGTTGTGCCAGTAGGCGACGTACAGGCGGTCCCTGGACTGCGGGGCACGCGCAGACCGGGGCGCACGGGCGTGCATCGAGTTGAACGCGATGACCCGGGTGGTGTAGCCCTCGCTTTCGATCTGCCAGATCCAGCGGTCCCACTCGGCCCACAGCCGGCACTGGATGACGTTCTCGACCACGCCGACGAGGACAGGCTTGCCCTGCCGGGTTTTGGCCCGCAGGTAGCGGACGACTTCTTCCATGAGGGCACGTGCCCGTTTGATCGACGGGTCGAGTGGGTCTTCGCCGAACAGGACACCCTGTTGGATGGTCTGCTGGTCGAAGTCGCGTTTCTTGCCGCGTGCGTCTGTCCAGGGTGGGCACGCCGGGGATGCCCAGAAAATGTCGGCGCGCGGCGCCTTGTCCATGTCGAGAGACATGACGTCACCACAGTGGTGACCCGCCTCGGGAAAGTTCGCCTGGTGGGTTTCGATCGCCTTGTCCCAGTGGTTCGCGGCGAAGATGACCTCAACCCCGGGGACGCGAGACGCACCGAGGCTAGACCCACCGACCCCGGCGAACTCGTCGTAGAGCGTGTACATCAGGCAGCCACCGCCAACCGGTCCGGCATCTGCTCGGATTCGGACTCCGACCAGAAGTGGGCGTGGTCCGGGTCGCGCCGCCACGACGTCTCACCGGCCGCCCACAGGTCTCGGTGCCCGGTCAGGTCCGGGCAGTCGGCCGGGGGAAGCCCGCACCACACGCACGCGTGGACGGGCGGGCAGCCAGGACAGCCCTGCACCGGCTTCGGGTGCGCCTGCGCGTGGGCAGCAGGGGCGACGGTCCGTGCCCAATACTGGGCAGTCGCGGCGTCGGTCATGCGGGCACCGCCTTAACCGGTTCGGTGGCCGGAAGCCGCATCCCGTAGAACGCGATCTCGGCCACCAACTCGCCGGTCCACGCTTGGTCGTCGGTCCAGCACGGCAGGAACCGGGGACCGCGCGGCCCGTTCGGGAACGTCGGCGGCGGCGGCTCAACCGGCGGGTCGGCCTGCGTCGGCCGGTCACCCTCACGGGGCGGCGCATCAGCCGGTCGGATAGTCTGGATGTCAGTCAAAGGGACTCCTTGAGTTGCCAGGTGCCCGCCGGGATCCGACCCCCGGCGGGCATCACTCGTTACCGGGTGTGGAAGCTGTCGGCTGCCCAGGCCGGTGCGCCGGCACCAGTCAGGGCTTCGCCTGCCGCAAACGGGGGTGCGGCGGCAAGCCGGCCGGCGGCCTCACCCGCATGCACGGGCGGGTGGTCTGCGGGGAAGACAGGCACACCGCTTCCGGGGGTGTGGATCGGGGTACCTGCCTTCCCCCGTGCCCCGGCCGCCGCTGATTGCGGGATCACGCGCCCTGTTGGGGACGGGACGTCCACGGCGGCCGGGACGTTGGGGTCTGCCGGCGCCGGGCGTACGGTTCCTACGCCGGCAGACGATCGGGGCGGCACACCGAGGCATGCCGCAGCGGAAGCGCGGTCAGGCACCCAGGCCGGGAACGCGGCGCTGTTGTCGACGGCCCAGCCGCCTGACTTCAGCGGCACAGCGGTGCCAGCGGGGGTGGTGATCGCGCGAGGGTGCATCAGGCGGCGCTCCGACGCTTCGCAGCCGACTCGCTACCCCGCCGGGCCATGTCCGCGCGCAGCAGCCGGTCACGGCACTTCGCCCGCTCGGCCGGATCCGTGGTGTGGGCGGGCACCAGCGCCTCATAGCGGGCGAGCCGAGCCGGGATGGGCGCAGCCTCGCCTTCGGTGTGGGCCTCACCTACCACCGGTGGGATGTCGTATCGGGTGTAGTGGGCGCCGCTAGCTGTGGTTCGGCTTGTGACCGGCTTCCAGCGGCACCGCCACACCCACAGCCGGACAGCCGGGAGCCGGTCCCGGAGGAACAGGTAGATCGGCACGTAGTCAGCCGGGCCGAACAGGGCGACTGCGGGCTGTTGACCGGTCTGGCCGGCGTAGGCGAGGACTTGCCGGACACCCTTCCGCCACGACTTGACTGGTTCGACCTCGAACACGGTGTCTCCGGTGGCGACGTCGGCGCGGCCAACGGGCAGGGCGACTTCGCATGCTCCGCCGAGGGTTGCGGCGAGTGCGGCGATGAACGGACCTTCGCCGGTGGCGGGCATGGACTGGGGCCACCGGCCGGGCCAGCGGCGGCCGTCGGGCACGGTGACGAACTTGCGGGGAGTCATGCCGCGGACCGGTCGTCGTGGGTGTCGATGGTGAGCCAGTCGCGTAGCTCGGGGCCTTGGCGGACGTGCATGCGTTTGATGCCGAGGGAACGGCACCAGGCGTCCATGACCCGGTCGGAGGCGTTGCGGTGGCCGAGTTCGGCGTTGTTGAGGCCGGCGACCGAGATTGGGACGCCCTGCTCGCGGATGTCGGCGGCGACCTGCTCCAGGGTCTTGCCTAGGGCCTCGCGGAGGGCGCGGAGGCTGACCTGCGGCGGGATCGGGGTCGGCATAGCGCAAGCTTGCGCTAACTTGCGCAAGAAAGCAAGAGACAGGTGGGGCTGGGTTGTTGGTCAGTTGTTGCGGGAGGAGTCTGGATTTCCGGTACCGATGGGTACATACTCACGTCCATGCATGAGCGACGGTTCGATCACGCTGGGTGTCCAAGTGGACCTGTCAAAAGCTGTCAGGCATGATGATCGACGTGACAGAACAGCCCGACTGGCGACGCCTCGGCGAACACGTCGCCCGACGCCGCCGCCAACTCGGACTCACCCAGAAGGAAGTCAACGCCGCAGGTGGACCCACCGACGCCACCATCAGAAAGATCGAAGGCGGCGAACCAGGCGGATACAGCGAACGCACCCTCACAAGCCTCGAAGCCGCACTGAAGTGGCCCAAAGGCACAATCGGCCGGCTACTCAACGGCGAGAACCAAGCCGTCGCCGACGACGACCCCAACATGAGCTACTACGCCGCACGGCTCGTCGAGATCCGCGACAACCCAGACCGGTCACCGGGCCTACGGTCCTGGGCCGCCGCAACCCTCGCCCAGATCAGCCAGTTGTACGACGCCGACGACGCCGAGCGACGCGCTAGCTGAAACCAGCTCCCACCAGCGGACTAGCGTGACGCGCGGGCCGAAGAAGCACCCCGCAGACACACCCCCCTAAACAGCACTGTCCCCAGAGACTGTACGTAACACGTGTACGATCACCGGCATGCGAGCGGTCATCTACGCGCGGGTCTCGTCAGACCCCACCCGCGAAGT